>CAMNNY010000115.1 GCA_946546175.1 uncultured Bacteroidales bacterium | reverse complement strand
TAAAGTTGAACGGAATGAGCCCAGTAAGATACCGAGCTCATCACCAAATGTCTTATTGTTAAATCCGTCCAACAAAAAGGGCGCACTTCAGCAAAGGGGTGGTAAGCACGCTTCCTACGAAGTTCGTCAGTAAATCGGCCATTTTGCTGACGGAATGGGTCTCAGAAAGTGATTTGGTTAGTAAAATGGCCGATTTACTGACGGAATTGGTCTTCGAAGGTGATTTGGTTAGTAAAATGGCTGTTTTACTGACGGGATTGGTCTTCGGAAGTGATTTGGTTAGTAAAATGGCTGTTTTACTGACGGAATGGGTCTGCGAAAGTGATTTGGTTAGTAAAATGCCCCATTTACTGACGGAAAAGGGCGTCAGACGTGCAAGGTGTGCTTTTATACCGCACACCTTGAACGCCCCGAATGGCCCAGAGGGTATTGAGAGGCAGTTTGGCCGTGCAAGGTGGTCAAAACAAAAGCACACCTTGCACAAATAGGGTGACCACCTTGCACGAAAGTACTGACCACCTTGAACAAACGCTCCGACAACCTGGCACAAGCGAGGGAGAGTACGGAAACAAAAGCGAGGGAGAGAACAGAAACACAAGCGAGGGAGAGAACGGAAACACAAGCGAGGGAGAGAACAGAAACACACAAAAAAACGACCGGCTCGGAGGAGTCGGTCGTTTTTGTGTTGTCAGAGAGTATTACTCAGCGGCTTCTTCCTTTGCAGACTCGATGATGACTGCGCGGTTGAGCTCGATGGTAGTGAACCTGTTCTTAGCGCTCTCGTCGATGACGATTTCGAACTGATCCTTGTCCAGACCGTACTTGTCGGTGAGGAGCTTCTGGATGTAGTTGCTGCGCTGCTTCTGGAGCTGCTTGTTGCGGTTAGCGGAGCCAGTGTTGTGATCAGTGATACCGGTGAGGGTGAAGTTGATCTTCTGGGCCTTGCTGCCGGGCTCGAGCATAGTCTTGACGATGCGGTCGAAGTGTGCAAGCTCCTTAGGAGAAAGGGTAGCCTGACCGATCTCGAAGTAGACAACTGCAGGAGTGTTCATGAGGTTCTTGACGATGCTGTCGTTCTGAGCGGCGCTGGAAGCAAGCTCATCCTTGAGAGCTTCGTTCTCCTTAGCGGCCTCTTCGTTAGCCTTCTCAGCCTCAGCTGCCTTCTCTGCGAGCTCCTCGTTCTCAGCCTGAGCGGCTGCGAGAGCAGCGGCTGCCTCAGCAGCTGCGACAGTTGCAGGGAGGAGAGCGTCTTCCTTGGTCTGCCAACCAGGGTTCTTGCCAAGCTTGTAGGAAACACCTACGGTAGCGATGCCGAGGAGAGCAAGACCGCTTGCGGAATTCTGGTCGTCGTTAAGAGCAGAATCCTTGATGATGATTCCAAGAGCGTCGAGGTCGAGGTCGAGCCTTTCGGTAAGACGGATCTTGTTGAGGAAACCGAGACCGACACCGAAGTTGAAGTGGTGAGCACCTACACCGTCAGCTGCGAAGGGGAAATAAGCACCCGCAGAGAGGTAAGGGATGAACTGATATGTACGGTCAGCGATATAGCCCTTGGTCTGGTTTGTTACATTCCACATGACGTCACCGTGGAGGAAAAGGAAAGGATACTCATCACCGGTACCCTTGGTCTGGCTGTTGAGAATGCCGTTGAAGCCGGCACGGATTCCCCACATAGGATCGAGCCACTTACCGAAGTTGATATCGGCAGCGATACCGCCACCTACATCAAGCCAACCCTGGCCCTTAAACACATTTTTGAAACCGTTGGCAGTGTGGTTCCAGCCAATTCCACCACCAATGAACCAGTTGTCCTTGAACGAGTTCGAGATGAAGGAGTCGGTAGGGCCCTTGTCACTCTTTGCCTCTGTAGCCTCCTGCGCGAATGCGCTCACGCCTGCAAGCAGGAGGGTTGCGAAAAGAAAAGCTTTAATTTTCATAATTGTGTATTGATTTGTTAATTCTTACCAATCAAAAAAAACACTACTGTTTCGAGCCACAAAGTTAACTATAATTTTCGATTTGTCAAATAATTTCAATCTCTTTGTCCAAAATCCAGCCCTGACGTCCGTCGGATAACGCGACGTTGGTCCAGGAGCCTACAGAATCGAGAATTTTTACCTTGGTGCCTTCGTGAAGAACAAACAAATCAGTACCCGAATTGTTGTCGGGAGCGCTGCGCACGACAGTGACCGGCGTCACAACGATTGCAGAAGACCGGGCGGAGTACTCAGCGCGAAGACGCAGCGAGAAACCGAGGCACACGAGGCTCAGAAGCAGCGCGGCAAGTCCGGCGAAAAATCCCGCCTTGCGTGCAGCGGAAGTCCGCCCAAGAAGGAACAGCAGCGTCAGCCCAAGAGCAAGAGCGAACAGCCCGATGAAAATGACGGCCCATACATTTGAGGCAAGCGACTGACGAAGCGAGCGGATCCAGCCGACGACAAAAAACTCCGGGACACTCTCAGTGCGGTCCTTGAGGAAGGTCTTGGCATAGTCCAGGTCATACCGGGCGTCGTCATAGGCCGGATCTATCTTAAGAGCCTTCTCGTAGAAGAGTATCGCGTGGGCAAGGTCACCCTGCTTGAAGCATGCTGAGCCGAGATTGGTATAGAGAGGTGCGCTCTCATATCCGCCATCCACGATTGCCTGCCACAGAGAGCGGGCTTCAGCCCAGTCGCCTGCGGCATAAGCGTCGACGCCGGAGCGCCAAAGGGATTCCCGATTGGAGCCGGAAACGGCCGAAGGCGAAGCGGCAACATCGGAAACGGCCGACGGCGAAGCGGCGGCGTCGCCAAGGCCGGAGAGGGCGGGAAGGAGCATCAGCACAGTGGCCAGAATAGCCGCTGTACCTCTGCCGCTCTTGCCGCCAGAGCGTTTATTGTGGGACATAGAATCGTCAATTGCTGATATCACCTCGAGCGCCGATTTGTAGTGGGCGTCCATAGCCTCGTGCCCGGCGTCGGGAGCATAACGGGCATAGTCGCACGCATCGAGAAGCGAAAGGAATTCGTCGGTATCCGCCTCAGACACTCCGGCAGAAAGCAGCGCGGCAGAGATGCTGTCGCGGTCCTGCTCGGAAGCTTCCAATCCGAATTTGTCTGCGACAAAGCCCAGCAGGGCTTTATGCAACTCTTCGTAGAAAGCAGTGTAGAGGTTGTCTTTCAGGAAGGCGCCGGAGCGGGCAAGGCGGGTGCGCGCCATCTTGGAAGCGGAGCGCCTGCGCTCTCCGCTGACGTCGGCGCGCCTGGCAGCCAGCCCGCGAAGGGCGAGCCACAACGCCACCGCGAGCACAACCAGCAGCACTACGATAGCAAGAAACAGGGGCGAGCCCACAAAGAACGACCCGGAGCGAGCGAGCCGGGACTCGCCGGTCGCGATATAGCGGATGTCGGTGCCGAGATTGCGGATGTCCGCGCCCGCCACGCCCGTGAAACTCTGAGACGAAGGGCCGGCAGCCAGTCCGTCTGAAGACGAACGTTCTACCTTGACCTTGAGAGGTTCACCTTTCACGGTCACATACCCCCCGGACGAAGTATCGTAGTAGCTGAACTCGACCGGCGGAATCACGAAATCGCCGTAGTGGCGCGGAATGAATGGGTACTCGAAGACACGGGCACCGTCTTTATCGCTCGCCTTGACATCGTAGGCTTCGAAGTCGGGAGGGAAGACAACCTTCGGCGCCTGGATCAGGGCGAGATTGCCCTTGCCGGAGACCGTCACCACAAGTGAAGAAGCGTCGTGGGTCGCAAGCGAATCCTTTGTGACGATGCTCCTTACCGAAAACTTACCTACTCCCCCGCAGAACGATTCAGGCTGGGGCTGAGGCAGCGCACTGACATGGATGGCCGTCCGCTTGGTCGCGATTCTTTTGCGTATCGTGCTATAGTCGTCGCGGAAGAAATTATCGAGAAGGCTGCCGGCTGAATTGCGGTTGCGCACCCTTATGATGCACACCAGTTCGGCGGGGTCGATGACCAGCTCGCCGCTTTGCTGCGGGATGAGCGTGTAGCTGCGGATGGTCGCGACATTGTATATCTCCTCCCCCACCGTCTCACGATGGAATTCGACCTCGCCAGGGGCGTCGTCGACCTGATTCCAGAAACCGTCGAACGAGGGCAACCGGAAGTCTTCGTAACCTGCGATATTGACTCTTTGATAGAGTTTGACAGCTGCCTTGAACGGTTCTCCTACCACCACGCTGCGCTTGCTGACTTCCAGTCTCATAAACAGGTCTTCGCCGGAAACCGAGTATGCGTTCTGCTGCGAAGGGACGGAAGATGCGCTCGCAGCACCACTTTTCGCCACCTTGACCGAAGGCTGACGGGAAGAAACGGGCTTCCCTCCCACCTTGGCTGTTGCGGCAGGCAGTGTAAAGGTTCCTTCTGCCGTCGGCATCAGGATATATGTGTAAGAAGTCTGGCTCGAGGTAGTCCTCTTGCCATTGACGATGCTGATCGAGGTGCTCGATCCGGTCTGAGGGCCCCACACGAGCTTGAACTCAGGCGGACACTGCCAGTCGAACGACGAAGGCTTGCCGCCTTCAATCACGAACACGAGGTTGAACTGCTCGTCGAGCG
This sequence comes from uncultured Bacteroidales bacterium, assembly GCA_946546175.1. Classification (GTDB taxonomy): domain Bacteria; phylum Bacteroidota; class Bacteroidia; order Bacteroidales; family UBA932; genus Cryptobacteroides. The sequence continues at coordinate 7,063 of CAMNNY010000115.1, read as the reverse complement.
CCACGACGGAGGGTACCTGAACGCTGATTTGCGCAAGCGCCGAAAGCGCCCACGCAAACAACGAAACGATCGTAACTGTTATTTTTCTTGACATTACCAATTCTTTTCCTTCTGACGGCTTCCGGCTTTGAGGGCCTTGGCCTTCTCCACCTTATCCTGTGTTTCCTTTTCCTTGGCCTGGATGGCATTCAGCATCTGCCTGGCCTGCTGGGGAGAAATCTTCTGCTCCTGCGGCTGCCCGTCCTGCTGATCCTGCTGATTCTGCTGCTGATCCCGATTATTTTGCTGATTCTGCCGGTCCTGCTGATCCTGATTGTTCTGCTGGTCCTGCTGATTCTGTTGGTTCTGCTGATCCTGCTGATCCTGCTGCTGATCGCCCTGGCCTCCGCCCTGCTGGTTCTGGAGCATCTTCTTGGCGTAGATGTAGTTTTCCTTGGCCTCGAGGTCGGCGGGGTTGCGAAGAAGCGACTGCTTGAAAGCCTCGACCGCAGCTGAGTAGTCCTTCTTCTGAAGGGCGATATCACCCGAATTGAAGTAGTACTTCGCGGCATCCGGCGACTCGGGCGCGAGCTCGGCGCTGCGGGCAAGGGCAGATGATGCGCCTTCGAAATCTTTCTGCCGATAGAGGGCCGACGCGAGATCGTAGCTCGCCGCGAATGAAGTGGAGTCCTTGACGAGCGCACGGCGGTAATCGAGTTCCGCCTCGCGGTAATTGTCTTTGGAGAACTTACGGTTGCCATGGCGCACTTCCCTGCGGTCGGTCTGCCCGAAACAGGGAGCCGCAAGAAGCAGCGCCGCCACCATCATTATATAATAGCAAGTCTTCATCAGTCAAACAGTTTTCTGTCGGGCTTCCTTTCGCCCACAAGCATTTCGATCACAAGAAGCAGAAGCGCGATGGCGAAAAAGTAAACGTACTGCTCGTCGTATTCCTCAAACACAACCGAAGAGAACTCCTCGCCTTCCATCCGCCTGATATCGTCGATTATCGGGTTGAGTCCGAACTCGTCGTTGCCGGCATGGACATAGGCACCGCCTCCGAACGCCGCTATCTTTCGGAGAATTGCTTCGTCGAGCTTCGAGACGACTATGTTGCCGTCTTTGTCGGTGAGGAGCTGGCCGTTTACCGGAACCGGCTGCCCCTGGGCTGATCCTACGCCGACCGTATAGATACGGATGCCGGCATCGGCCGCCTCGCGCGCTGCGGCAAGCGCATCGTCTTCGTGGTTCTCACCGTCGGTGATAAGGATGATAACCCTGCTCTTCTCGCTCTGCGCGCTGAAACTCTTGACGGCGGTGTGGAGCGCATCACCGATGGCGGTTCCCTGCACGGGGACAGAGCCGGCATCGATCGAGCCGAGAAACATCTTCGCCGACACGTAGTCGGTCGTAACCGGCAGCTGGACGAACGAACTGCCGGCAAATACGATGAGCCCGATACGGTCGTCCTGGAGCTTGTCCACGATCGAGGAGATAGCCATCTTGGCGCGCTCGAGCCTGCTAGGCGAGTAGTCTTGGGCGAGCATTGAATTGGACACGTCGAGACATATCATGATCTCCGCGCCCTTGGTCTTGCGCTCGCTGAGCTTGGCTCCGATCTGCGGGCGTGCGAGTCCTATCACGAAAAAGCCGAACGCGAGCGCGAACAGCGACACCCTGACCCAACCCTTGGCGGAACTGTAGTGGGGCATCAGGTCGCGCACCATCTGTTCGTCGCCGAACCGCCTGATCCGCGAGCGCCTCAGAGCCTTGACCAGCGCATAAACCGCCGGGAAGAGGGGCACGAGCAGCAGAAGCCACAGATATTGGTAGTTTGCAAAAATAATCACGGCAACCTCCTTATAAGAAGTCTCAACAATACTTCGAGCAGCAGGCATAGAAGTGCCGCCAGCCCGAAGGGCACGAACAGTTCTTTATAGACAGGGAAAGTGTCGACCGTGGTCTTGGTTTTCTCCATCCGGCTGATTTCGCCGTAGATCTCGGCGAGTTTGGTATTGTCGGTCGCACGGAAGTAGCGGCCGCCGGTAGACTGGGCGATCCCGCGCAGCAGGTCTTCGTCGATCTCAACTTGCACCTTGCGGGTTTCTATGCCCCAGGGGGTTATGACTGGGTAGGGGGCCGTGCCGTTGGCACCGACGCCGATCGTGTAGACGCGCACGCCGTAGGTTTTGGCGATTTCGGCCGCCGTGAGGGGAGCAACCTCGCCGCGATTGTTGACACCGTCGGTCAGCAGGATCACGACGCGGCTCTTGGCGTCGGACTCGGCCATTCGGGCGACTGCGGTCGCGAGGCCGTTGCCGATCGCGGTACCGTCTTCGATAAGGTCGGTCTGCACCTCTTTCATGAGGTTGATAAGCGTAGCGCGGTCGGTAGTGAGCGGACACTGCGTGTAGCTCTCGCCCGCGAATACGACTATCCCCATGCGGTCCGACGGACGCTGGGCGATGAACTCGATGGCAATGTCCTTCGCAGCGCTCAGACGGTTGGGGGTGAAGTCCTGCGCGAGCATACTCGTCGACACGTCCATTGCGAGCATTATGTCGATGCCTTCGGTGTCGCGCTTCTCCACCTGGGTCGACGAACGCGGCCGGGCGATTGCGACGATGATAAGCACGAGGGCGGCGATGCGCAGTACGAACGGGAGATGGCGGAGGACGGCGAGCGGGCTCAGGCCGCCGGCAGTCCAGGGCGCAGCCGAGCTGACTCTGACGTGCGGCACGCGCCCGCTCGCTTCCCTATAGATATATAGAGCGACAAGCAGGACGGGCAGCGCGAGGAGCCACAGCAGGCTTGGATACTCAAAGAACATCTTTCTGCGCCTCCTCTTCTATCTCGGCCTGGTAGGTGGAGGTAACGAACCTCACGCACAAAGGCAGAGCCTCGGCGTTCTTGGTGTCGTCTGCCACGAACTTGGCAAATTTAACATAGTCGGCACTCTCGAAAAGGTCTTTCATTTTTTCGTAGAGGTCGGGGGTAATCTCGCTGCGGTCCTTCAGGGCATCGAAGAGTTCGGCCGTCGTCATCTCGGGAGCGTCGATTCCGAATCTTGCATCGATATAGTCCTTGACCGCGCCGGTGATGCCCGAATAGAAAGTCTTCTGCTTTTCGGGCGCCCAGAACTTGTCGCTGCGGTAACGGTCGAGTTCGCGCAGGGCCACGATATGCGGCGGATCCTTGCGCTGCTCTTCTTTCTTCTTGCGGGTCGAGAAATAGACTATAATTATAACTATTGCGGTAATCAGCCAGAGCCCGCCGACCGTCCACAGTACGTACGGAAGGACTTCCTGAAGGGTAAGCGGGTAGCCTATCTGCCCCTTTATGTCATTGATCACGAAAGTGGCGGTGTCGACCGGCATGGTCCTGACTTCCAGCGGGTCGGGGGCGGTGAAGCAGAGCGTATCCACTCCTTCGGCGGTGTGACGCGCCACATAGATGTCGGGAAAAGCGTATGTGCCCTCCTCGAAAGGAGCAATCACCACCGACATTTCCACATTGACAATGCCGTCTTTGAGCTCGCGGCGGGTGCTTACGGTATCGGCCTGCCAGCCTCGCACGAGCACGAGGGTATCACTGGACACCTTGCTGAAATCCGGGAGGCTGAGACCTGTCAGATCCTGCACTCCCTCGAGCCTGAATCCATATTGGAACTGGTCGGCGACGAGCACGGAATCACGCTGCTGAAGCGGCCTCAGAAAAGCCTGCCCGGCAGGGATGACGCTCAGCATCGCCGTCAGTATGAGAGATAGTATCATCATCTGAATAATCCCATCAATCCTTTGACGTAGTCGCCGTCGGTAGAGATGTCTACCGAGTCGACCTTGTATCTGTTAAGAAGCTTCTTCTCCTTGGCGCCGACCCCGGCGAACCAATCCTCGTATGCCTTGCGTACCTTCGCGCTGTCGGTGTTGATCCATGCGCCGCGGCCGCTCTCGCTGTCCTTGATATGGACAAGGCCCACGGGGACAAGCTTCTCCTCGCGGGGATCGTGGACCTTGATGACGGAGATGTCGTGGCGGCCGGCAGCCACCTTCAGAGCCTCTTCGTAACGGGGGTTACCCTGCGGGTCGACATCGATCATGTCGCTGAGGACGAATGCCGTACACTTTTTCTTGATGGCGCCGGTGAGGAAACGCAGAGCCGCGCCTATATCGGTCCCGTCCGAACTTGGCTGAAGCTCGAGCATCTCCCTGATTATGTGGAGGAGGTGCGAACGGCCCTTTTTCGGAGGGATGAATTTCTCAACTTTGTCAGAGAAAAACAATGCCCCAACCTTGTCGTTGTTGAGGATGGCGCTGAAGCTGAGCACGGCAGCGATCTCGGCGATGCGCTCGCGCTTTGTCTCCCCCGCCGTGCCGAAAAGGCCGCTGCGGCTGACGTCGACCAGAAGGACGACGGTGAGCTCGCGCTCCTCCTCGAACACCTTGATGTAGGGCTGGCGCAGACGCGCAGTCACGTTCCAGTCCATAGCGCGCACGTCGTCGCCCCAGTGGTACTCGCGCACCTCGCTGAAAGCCATACCACGGCCCTTGAAGGCGGAGTGGTACTCGCCGGCGAAGATCTGGTGCGAGAGCGCCCTGGTCTTGATTTCGATTTTGCGGACCTTGCGGAGCAGATCCGTAGCGCTACGGGACGATGACTGCATTGATAACCTGGTCGATAATCTCTTCCGAACTTATGTTTTCAGCTTCGGCTTCGTAGGTGAGGCCGATGCGGTGGCGCAGCACCTCGGGGCACACGGCGCGGACATCCTCGGGGATGACGTAGCCGCGGCGCTTGATGAAGGCGTAGGCCTTGGCCGCTGCGGCGAGGCTGATGCTCGCACGCGGAGATGCACCGTAGCCGATGATATTCTTGAGCGAAGCGAGGTTGTAGTCTTCAGGGGTACGGGTAGCATAGACAAGGTCGACGATGTAACGCTCGATCTTCTCGTCCATATAAACCTCGCGCACGAGGTCGCGGGCACGGATGATGTCTTCGGGCTTGACTACCGCGTCGGGCTGGGGAAACTCGCCCGTATTGTTCATTCTTATAATAAGGCGCTCCTCTTCTTTCTTGGGGTAGTCGACAATGACCTTGAGCATGAAACGGTCGACCTGAGCCTCTGGCAGCGGATATGTTCCTTCCTGCTCGATTGGGTTCTGAGTCGCCATCACAAGGAAAGGATCCGGAAGTTTGTAGGTGGCGTCGCCGAGGGTGACCTGATGCTCCTGCATGGCTTCGAGAAGGGCCGACTGGACCTTGGCGGGAGCACGGTTGATTTCGTCGGCGAGCACGAAATTGGCGAAGACGGGGCCTTTGTGCACTTCGAACGATTCTTTCTTCTGGCTGTAGATGAGGGTTCCCGTGACATCGGCAGGCAGAAGGTCAGGGGTAAACTGGATACGGCTGAATTTTGCGCTGACCGCTTTGGCGAGAGTACTGATTGCGAGAGTCTTGGCAAGTCCGGGGACGCCTTCGAGGAGGATGTGTCCGCCAGAGAGAAGGGCGATCTCAAGATTTTCGATGAGGTGTTTCTGGCCCACTATGACCTTGCCCATCTCGATCGAGAGGTAGTCTACGAATGCGCTTTCCTGCTGGATCTTGCCGTTGAGTTCTTTGATGTTTACACTTTCCATATAAAATCTTTAACTTTGCATCTATGCGCTACAAAATCACACTGTCATATTCGGGAGCCGATTTCTGCGGATGGCAGATCCAGCCGAAGTCTCCAAGCGTCCAGGGCTCGCTCGAACACGCGCTCAGCGTACTACTCGCCGAGCCGGTCGGAGTGGTTGGTGCCGGACGTACCGACACTGGAGTCAACGCCATCGGATATGCCGCACATTTCGATACCGAAAAACAGTTTGATCCGGGCGATTTATGCTACAAATTAAATGCCATATTGCCCCCCTCGGTGGCCATATCTTCGGTTGAGCCTGTGCCCGATGACTTTCACGCACGATTCGGCGCCCGACGCCGGAAGTACATCTACCATATCCACCGTGTAAAGGACCCGTTTGCCGCTCAATACTCCTGGCTCTGCGGCTATCCTGTGCTGGATTTTGATGCGATGAACCGTGCGGCCTCGATGCTTCTCGGGACCCACGACTTCTCGGCTTTCGAGAAAACCGGCAGCGACAACAAGACCTCCGTGTGCACCATCGTCGAGGCACGCTGGGTGCAGGATGATCCGACCCATTGGACTTTCCATGTAGCAGCAGACCGTTTCCTTCGTGGAATGGTCAGGGCGATAGTCGGAACTCTGGTGGAAGTGGGGCGTGGCAAGCGGACGGCAGACTCGATCCCCGAACTTCTCGAGAGCCGCGACCGCTGCGCCGCCGGCGAGTCCGTCCCCGGCCACGCCCTCTTCCTCTGCGAAATCGACTATTGAGCAGTTTCTGCGCGGATTTTCCAATTAATTTGATTATATTTGCGCGAAAGGTTAGAATCGCGTTTTAAAAGTATAATCAAATCAAATCAAATATGCTCTCAACATTACTTCAAACCGGCATCGAAGCAGTCGAGGCCGCTCCTGTGCAGCAGGAGGTTTCCATCTCCATCCTTGAGATGGCAGCAAAGGGCGGATGGCTGATGATAGTCCTCCTCGTCCTCTCAATTATCGCAATCTACATTTTCGGCAAGAAGTGGTACCAGATCGGCCAGGCCGGAAGGGTGGACAAAAACTTCATGAACGACATCCGCGACTATATCCACGAGGGCAAGATCAAGTCTGCGCTCACCCTCTGCACCAAGTACGACACTCCTGCAGCAAGGATGATCGAGACCGGTATCAACCGTATCGGCAGGCCCCTCGGAGATATCCAGACCGCTGTTGACAACGTGGGCAATGCAGAAGTCGCACGTCTCGAGAAGGGACTTCCCTACCTCGCAGCCATCTCCGGAGGTGCTCCTATGATCGGATTCCTCGGCACCGTCATCGGTATGGTCCAGGCATTCTTCAACATGAGCAACGCCGGCAGCAACGTCGACATCACCCTCCTCTCCGGCGGTATCTACACTGCAATGATCACCACCGTAGGCGGTCTTATCGTCGGTATCCTCGCCTACTTCGGATATAACTTTC
>CAMNNY010000114.1 GCA_946546175.1 uncultured Bacteroidales bacterium | reverse complement strand
AAATGCCCAAAAATAGGTAACTTTGTAGACTACCACATTCGCGAAGATGAAAAAAATACTTGCAGTTGCAGCCATCCTGGCCTTCACAATCCTTGCACACGCAAGGGAATTCAAAGTTTCAAGCCCTTCGGGAGAACTCAAGGTGACCGTTACCGTCACCGATTCCACCACCTATTCTCTTGAAGTGAAAGGTGTGACAGTCCTCAAGGACTGCCCGATCGCGATGGAACTTGAAGACGGCAGGGTGCTCGGTGTCGGAAGCCGCATCCGGAAGGATACCCGCGGCAGCCGCACGGAAGACATCGAGGCCCCCCTCTATCGCCAGGCCTCTTTCGAAGCTGCCTACAACTACATCCGCCTCAGCTACGACGGTGACTATATCCTCCAGTTCAGGGCCTACAACGACGGAGTCGCATACCGTTTCGTCACATCCTTCGCGGACGATATCGTGGTCAAAAACGAAACTGTCAGTTTCAACTTCGCCGACAAGTGGCCACTCGTCATCCCCATGGTCCCCAAGCGCGAGGACCGTTACGAGACCTCCTTTGAAGCGACCTATACCGAGACTACTTTGGGCAATGCCAGCGAAGATCTCGCCTTCCTTCCCTGTATGGTCAGGGTCCCCGAGGTAGGCAACATAATGCTCATGGAGTCCGATGTCGAAGACTATCCGGGATTGTTCGTCAAGCAGACTGCAACCGGCATCACCGCCGAGTTCCCTCCGATCCCGACGCAGTTCCGCGTGGGCGGCGGCGGAGCAGCCCGTCCGGCAGTGTACGGCGATGTAATCGCGCGCACCCGCGGCACCCGCAGCTTCCCCTGGCGAATCGCTGCCTATGCACCCCGCGACATCGACCTTCCCACCAACAACATGGTCTACCAGACCGCCAGCCCGAGCAGGATTGAAGACGTCAGCTGGATCACCCCCGGCCACAGCACCTGGGACTGGTGGAATGCCTCGCTGCTCTACGACGTAGACTTCGTCTCCGGAATCAACACGGCCACCTACAAATACCATATCGACTTTGCGGCCAAAAACGGCATCGAATATGTGATCGTCGACGACGGATGGTACAAGAACTTCGACCCCATGCAGCAGGCCGACGCCATCGATATCCACGAAATTCTCTCATATGCCCAGCAGTGCGGAGTGAAAGTGATACTCTGGATGGCCTACACTCCTTTCTATAACAACGCCGAGCAGATCTGCGACTACTATTCGAAACTCGGAGTCGCGGGCTTCAAGATCGACTTCTTCGACGGACAGCACCAGATCATAGTCGACCAGATCTACGAACTCGCGGAGATCACATCCCGTTACCATATAATAGTCGATTTCCACGGCATCAAGCCTACCGGGCTCAACAGGACCTACCCCAATGTCGTCAACTTCGAAGGCGTCTTCGGTCAGGAAAACTGCAAATGGAGCACTATCGATGTCGACATGCCGCGCAATCAGGTGAGTCTGACCTATCTCCGTATGGCCGCAGGCCCCATCGACTTCACTCAGGGAGCGATGCGCAACGGCTCCAGAGGCGAGTACGCGATGAATTTCAACCATCCTATGAGCCAGGGAACCAGAGCCTGCCAGATAGCCATGTACATCGTTTACGACTCCCCGCTGGTGATGTTCTGCGATTCTCCGTCGGAGTATGTCCAGGACCAGCCCACGGTAGACTACATAATGTCCATCCCTACTGTCTTCGATTCCACTGAGGTCCTCGCCGGCAAGCTCGGCGAGTTCATCGTGACCAAGAGGCAGAAGGACGACTCATACTATGTCGGAGCAATGACCAACTGGGACGAGCGCGACATTGAGCTGCCCCTCGACTTCCTGCCTGCGGGAGAATGGACGGTCAAACTCTACCGCGACGGCCTCAATGCCTTCCAGATGGGCCGCGACCACATCATCGAGACCCTCGATGTCATCTCAGGTCAAACCATCACCGTCCACCTTGCTCCCGGCGGCGGATTTGCAATGATAATCGAAAAGAAATAATTATATGACAAAAAAGACAGTACTCGTTTCGGGAGGCGCCGGCTACATCGGCAGCCACGTGACAGTCGAACTCGACGCGGCCGGCTACGATGTCGTAATCGCCGACAATTTCTCAAACTGCGATAAGACCAACTACGAAGGCGTCTGTGCCATCACCGGCAAGAAACTCCCCCTCGTGGAGATGGATTTCTGCGACCTTGCGAAGGTCCGCACTCTCTTCGACACTTATAAGATCGATGCCGTCATCCACTTTGCAGCCTTCAAGGCAGTGGGTGAGTCTGTCGCCGATCCCCTCAAGTACTATGTCAACAACCTTACCTCGTTCCTGAATATCCTTCAGGTAGCGCGCGACAAGGGCTGCAACGTCCTCTTCTCCTCCTCCGCCACCGTCTACGGAGAGCCGGACCAGCTGCCCGTGAGCGAGCTCTCCGACCGTAAGCCCGCCACCTCCCCCTACGGCAACACGAAGCAGATGTGCGAGGACTTCCTGCGCGACTGCGTGAAGGCATATCCCGGCGTCAAGGGCATAGCGCTGCGCTACTTCAACCCCATCGGCGCCCACCCCTCAGCCCTTATCGGCGAGCTGCCCCGCGGAGTGCCCAACAACCTCGTCCCGTTCATCACCCAGACTGCCATCGGCAAGCGTGAGTGTCTCTCCATCTTCGGCAATGACTACCCGACCCCGGACGGCACCTGCCTGCGCGACTACATCGACATCGTCGACCTGGCAAAGGCCCATGTCTGCGCCGTCGGCCGCATGGTCGAAGGCAAGATGGAGGAAGACTACGAGATTTTCAATGTAGGTACCGGGAGGCCCGTGTCCGTGATGGAACTTGTCGACACATTCCAGAAAGTCAACAATCTCAAGCTCAACTACAAGATAGCACCCCGCCGTGCCGGCGACGTAACCTCAGTGTGGTGCGAC
>CAMNNY010000113.1 GCA_946546175.1 uncultured Bacteroidales bacterium | reverse complement strand
CAGAGCATTGTCCTGACGGTGCTGCTTCCAGCCCGAGACTATGTCCCAGCCCTCTTCTTTGATCATCCGGTACATCTCAGGTACTTCCTCGGGGAAATCCTGAAGGTCGGCATCCATCGTCACGACCACGTCGCCCTGGGCTTTGGCAAAGCCGCAGTAGAGGGCTGCGGACTTGCCGTAGTTGCGCCTGAAACTGATGCCATGGATGGAAGGATTGGCCTCCGAAAGCTTGAGGATCTCCTCCCAACTTCCGTCGTCGGAGCCGTCGTCGACCATGATCACTTCGTAGGAGAGGCCGCCGGACTTCATCACGGAATCTATCCTCGAGACGAGTTCCGGTAGGCTTTCACGCTCGTTGAGAAGCGGGACAATAATGCTGATATCCATACTGTTAAATATCGTCGTCGTCGAAAATGTCTTTCTTGCCGGCAAGGTTGCTTGCGAGTATGCTGGAGAGGATCCAGCCGTAGAGGAAGCACCAGATGAGCTGGCTGGACATGGTGATGATTCCCATCTTGCCCTCCATCTGCTCGAGAGCTGCCATGGAGTTGGAGTCGAGCATCGAGGAGTACTGCTGGAACATCATGTCGAAGGTCTGGCTGATCTGCTCAGGAAAGACGTATTGCACAGAAATGTAGCTGCATGCTGCGGTGATGATGGCGGAAAAGAGTGCGATATACGAGCCGAAAGAAATCAGCGAACCTCTGGTGACTCCTTCGTAGGAAGACTGGAGGCGTTTCATGAAAAATCTCATCAGGACGATGCAGCCGACAAATTTGGCCACCCAGAGGACAATGGATATAAGATTGCCTGCAATAGCCGAGTTCATGTGGCCCAGAGCGCCGCTCACAAAGATATAACCTCCCGATATGGCACCGAAAATAAGTGCGACACGGGCAGCCTCGCTGCTGATGATTTTATTATCTATCTTTTCCATAGACACAAAGATAGAAAAAATTCCTATCTTTGTAGACTTTATAACAGTAACTATGACAATTGCATTTACAGATGGAACCATCCGCCCCTGGGAGGATGACGAGGCGAAGAGGATCTTCTGGCACTCTTCGGCACACCTTATGGCAGAAGCGCTGGAAGCACTTTATCCGGGCGTCAAGTTCGGTGTAGGCCCTGCCGTCGAGACAGGCTTCTACTACGACGTAGACCTTGGCGGACGTCAGATCAGCGAGGCTGACCTCAAGACAATCGAAGACAAGATGCTCGAACTCGCCAAGACCAAGGAGACCTTCGAGCGCAAGGAAGTCTCCAAGGCCGACGCTATGGCTTATTTCAAGAAAAAAGGCGACCAGTACAAGTGTGAGCTCATCGAGGGTCTCGAAGACGGAACCATCACCTTCTACACCAACGGCAACTTCACCGACCTCTGCCGCGGCCCTCACATAAAGCACGTAGACGATATCAAGGCAATCAAGCTCACGGCCATCGCCGGTGCCTATTGGAAGGGCGACCAGAACCGCGAGCAGCTCACCCGTATCTACGGCGTGACCTTCCCCAAGAAGAGCATGCTCGACGAGTATCTCCAGATGCTCGAAGAAGCCAAGAAGCGCGACCACCGCAAACTCGGCAAGGAGATGGAACTTTTCACCTTCTCTCCCAAGGTCGGCCTCGGCCTTCCTCTGTGGCTGCCCCGTGGCGCCCAGATGCGCTATACCCTCGAGCAGTTCCTGCGCCGCAAGCAGCAGGAGCTCGGCTATCTTCCGGTCGTCACTCCCCACATCGGAGCCAAGGAGCTCTATGTGACTTCCGGCCACTACGCAAAATACGGCAAGGACTCGTTCCAGCCCATCCATACCCCGCAGGAAGGCGAGGAGTACATGCTCAAACCCATGAACTGCCCCCACCACTGCGAGATCTTCCGCAGCCAGCCCCGCTCCTACCGCGACCTCCCGCTCCGTTTCGCGGAGTTCGGTACGGTCTACCGCTATGAGCAGAGCGGCGAGCTCCACGGACTCACGCGCGTACGCGGTTTCACCCAGGACGACGCCCACCTCTTCTGCCGTGCTGACCAGCTTCAGGAAGAGTTCGAGAAGGTCATCGACCTTATCCTCTATGTCTTCAAGACCCTCCACATGACCGAGTACATGGCCCAGATCTCGCTCCGCGATCCCAACAACAAGACCAAGTACATCGGAAGCGACGAGAACTGGCGGAAGGCTGAAAACGCCATCATCGAGTCCGCCAAGAAGAAGGGCCTCAAGACCGTCGTCGAACTCGGCGAGGCTGCATTCTACGGCCCCAAGCTCGACTTCATGGTCAAGGACGCCATCGGCCGCAGCTGGCAGCTCGGTACCATCCAGGTCGACTACAACCTCCCCGAGAGGTTCGGCCTCGAGTACACCGACGCCGACGGCAGCAAGCAGCGCCCCGTCATGATCCACCGCGCTCCGTTCGGCTCGATCGAGCGTTTCACCGCCGTCGTGCTCGAACACACAGCCGGACATCTGCCTCTGTGGCTCGCTCCCGATCAGGTCAAAGTCCTGCCAATCAGCGAGAAATTTGCAGATTATGCAGAAAAAGTTTGTAAATCGCTGAAAAATTGCGATATTCGCGCTTCCATCGACGCCCGCAACGAGACGCTCGGTAAGAGGATCAGGGAGATTGCCCTGCTCAGAGTGCCGGTGCTCGCGATAGTGGGTGAGAAAGAGGCCTCGGAAGGCACAGTCTCGGTACGCCGGGAAGGTGCTGACCAGGGCACTATGTCGGTGGAGCAATTTATTAACTATATTAACACAGCGATAGCTGAAGAATTATCCTAATGCCGGGACCTTACAAGCCGAAGCCGTCCGGACCCCGCCCCAAGATGGGCAAGCCGGATCCTCGCCAGAACAGATCTGACGAGTATGAGCTGCGCATTAACGAGCAGATAACCGCCCCTCAGGTGCGTCTCGTAGGAGACAACATCCCCGAGCCGGGCGTCTGTCCTCTTGCCAAGGCCCTGCGCCTGGCAGACGAGCTCGAGCTCGATCTCGTGGAAATCAGCGGCAAGGCCGATCCCCCTGTATGCAAGATACTCGACTACGAAAAGTACGTGTATCAGCAGAAAAAGAAGGCCAAGGAGATGAAATCCAACGCCACCAAGGTCGTTATCAAGGAGATCCGTTTCGGCCCTAACACGGACGAGCACGATTTCCAGTTCAAGCTCAAGCACGCCAAGGAATTCCTCCAGGAGGGATCCAAGGTCAAGGCGACGATCTTCTTCAGAGGTCGCTCGATCATGTTCGCCGAGCAAGGGGAGAAGCAACTTCTCCGCTTTGCCGTCGAGCTTGAAGAATTCGGAAGGGCTGAGAACATGCCGGTACTCGAAGGAAAGAGGATGACCATGATGCTCGCCCCCAACAAAAAGAAATAACCCGTAGAGATTACGGAAACATATTATTAATCAAAACAATCAACAAAATGGCAAAGCTTAAAACCAATCCCGGTGCTAAAAAGCGTTTCACGCTTACCGGATCGGGCAAGATCAAGAGGAAGCATGCTTACCACAGCCACATCCTCACCAAGAAGACCAAAAAACAGAAGAGAAACCTCGACCATTTCGCCATCATCGAGTCGGCCGATATGAAGAGGGTAAAGGAAATGTTGGTTCTTTAAAAGTTCAGAATTATGCCTAGATCAGTCAACTCAGTAGCCTCAAGGGCACGCCGCAAGAAGATTCTTAAGAGAACCAGCGGCAACTTCCTCGCAAGAAGGAACGTATGGACGGTCGCCAAGAACACCTACGAAAAAGGTCTCACTTACGCATACCGCGACCGCAGAGCCAAGAAGCGCAACTTCCGCGCACTTTGGATTCAGAGAATCAACGCAGCCGCACGTCAGTACGGTATGACTTATTCTCAGTTCATGGGAGCTCTCGCAGCTCAGAACATCGGCCTCAACCGCAAGGTACTCGCCGACCTCGCCATGAACAACCCGAAGGCGTTCGAAGCTATCGTCAAATCGGTTAACAAGAAGAAGTAATTGCCGTGAGCCTGAAGGAATTCACCCGTAACCGCTGGACGAAGTTCATTTTCTGGGCTTTGCTCTACATCGCGTGGGTGATCTGGCTTGGCAACTTCTGGTGGCTTTTCGGCCTGGTGGTGATATTCGATGTCTTCATCACTAAGAAAGTCCGCTGGAACTTCTGGAAAAAGAGATACAAGGAGGGCGAAAAGAAAGACCCCGTCAACGACTGGCTCGACGCCATCATCTTCGCGGTAATCGTCGTCACCTTCATCAACATCTTTTTCTTCCAGGCCTTCAAGATTCCTTCACCCTCGATGGAAAAGACTCTCTATACCGGAGACCATCTTTTCGTCGGCAAATTGACATACGGTCCGCGTATCCCCCAGACTCCACTGACCATCCCCTTTACCCACAACACCATTTTCGGTAAAGAGTCCTACTCGAAGCTCATCCAGAGCGACTACCGCAGGCTCAAAGGGTTCAGGGAGGTCCGCAAAGGCGATATCGTGGTATTCGGATTCCCCAACGGCGACACCGTTCTCCGTAAAGCTCCGGTCGAGGACTACTACGCCCTCTGCAGGTTCTACGGCAAGAAGAAGGTCATCTCAACCCTCGGTCCGGTCATCGTCCGCCCTGCGGACAAGGTCGACCACTACGTGAAGAGATGCGTTGCCACCCCCGGAGACACCCTTCAGGTCATCGACGGCCTCGTGTGGATCAACGGGCAGAAGCAGCAGGTCTACGAAGGAATCCAGCTCTCCGGCAACCTGGAGAAGGTCCAGGGCGACTACAGGGAGATTTTCCCTTTCTCGCCGGACTACACCTGGAGCAGAGACGAATTCGGACCGCTTTGGGTCCCCGCGAAGGGAGCCACCGTGCAGCTTACGCGCGAGAATCTTCCCCTCTATGAGAGGATCATCCGCGACTATGAGCACTCCTCTGTCGAGGAGGCCCTTGCTGCCGGCGAGTACACCTTCAAGATGGACTACTACTTTATGATGGGAGACAACAGACACAATTCCCTCGATTCAAGGTACTGGGGCTTCGTCCCTGAAGACCACATAGTCGGAAGACCGGTTGTCGTATGGCTCTCCACAAACTCGGGGAAGAGATTCCCGAAGAACATCCGCTGGGGACGTTTCCTCAAGTTTGTTTAAGTGATAATTAATAAATAAAAAATAACAACTATGGCAAAGGTTTGTCAAATAACCGGAAGAAAGAGAATGAAAGGCAACAACGTTGCCCATTCCAAACTGCGCACCAAGCGCGACTTCTCTGTCAACCTCAAGAACAAGCGTTTCTGGTCTGAGGAAGAGCAGAGGTACATCACCCTCAAGGTTTCCTGCAAGGGAATGAGGATCATCGAGAAGAACGGCCTCGAGGCTACTCTCCGCGATGCACAGAAAAAAGGATATGTTAACCTTGTTTAATTTTTGAAGTTATGGCAAAGAAAGCAAAAGGTAACAGGGTGCAGGTCATCCTCGAGTGCACAGAGCAGAAAGCCAGCGGCGTTCCCGGAATGTCCCGCTACATCACCACCAAGAACAGGAAGAACACTCCCGAGCGTCTTGAGAGGAAGAAATACAATCCTTTCCTCAAGAAGGTGACTGTTCATCGTGAAATCAAGTAATTTTCAGGAGGAATAAACTATGGCAAAAAAAGCCGTCGCAACATTCGCAGCAAAGGCCGGTGCCAAGAGCATGGTCAAGTGCATCCGTATGGAAAAATCCCCCAAGACCGGCGCTTATGTCTTCACAGAGCAGCTCGTCGAGGAGGCCAAAGCTAAGGAATACTTCGAGAAGAAGTAATCTTATCGCACTTTATAAGAAATCCGACGCATCGGCGCCGGATTTTTTGTATATTTGTAGGCTATGGCAATCAGTTTCTTCCAGAAGATCAGCAGGGCCATCGTTGGCAAGTCGAGAGTAGATGACGACACTCTCGACTCCATCGAGGAGGCGCTCATCGAATCCGACATGGGTGTGGACACCACCCTCAAGGTAATAGACGCACTCGAGGAGAGGGTCTCCAAGGACAAATTCATGTCCAGGGAAGAGCTCTTCGGGATGCTTCGCGAGGAGATTTCGGGCCTGATGGCAGGCGCCCAGGGCAGTTTCGATATAGGGTCCGCAAAACCTTATGTGATTCTTGTAGTGGGAGTTAACGGAGTGGGGAAGACTACCACCATCGGCAAGCTCGCCCGCAAGTTTACCCGCG
>CAMNNY010000112.1 GCA_946546175.1 uncultured Bacteroidales bacterium | reverse complement strand
TGGATCACTGTCGACAGACCCATCATTCCTCCCGCGGACATGCCGTTGGGAATCATGAACCCTTCCCATGCCATCGCGAAGATGAAACATGCGAGAGTAATGACGAGGTAATCCTTTATGAGCGAACGAACTTTCCCGGCTCCCATCACTTGACTACGATATTGATAATACGGCCCGGAACGACTATCACTTTTACGATACTCTGTCCGTCGGCTATATATTTTGCGGTCTGGGGCAGAGCCCTTACCGCAGCCTCAACCTCTGCAGGAGCGGCGCTCTTGGGCTGATCGACCGTAAAACGCATCTTGCCGTTGAACTGTACGGGATAGGTCACGCTATCCTCAACCGTATAGGCCGCCACGTACTCTGGGAACGAAGCATCGCATACGCTGCCTGAGTGGCCGAGCGCCTCCCACAATTCTTCCGCCATGTGCGGAGCAAAAGGAGAGAGAAGCACCACCAAAGGCTCGAGAATCTCGCGCTTGTGGCACTCGCCAAGGTCGTTCAGCGCAATCATGAACGCGCTAATGTTGGTGTTGTACGAAAGGGCCTCGATGTCTTCCTGCTCCTTGCCGATGAGCTTGTGCAGTGCCTTGAGTTCTGCCGGAGTAGCCTTCTCGTCGGTAACGATAAGGCCGTCCTTGCCGTAGAAGAGCCTCCAGAACTTCTTGAGGAAGCGGTTGACGCCGTCGATACCCTTGGTATCCCAGGGCTTACTCTGCTCGATGGGGCCTAGGAACATCTCGTACAGGCGCAGGGTATCTGCTCCATAAGTGTCGCAGATATCGTCGGGATTGACGACATTGAACATGCTCTTGCTCATCTTCTCGACTGCCCATCCGCAGATGTACTCGCCGTCTTCGAGGATGAATTCAGCATCGGCATACTCCGGCCTCCAGGCCTTGAAGGCTTCGAGGTCGAGTTTGTCGTTATGCACCAGATTGATGTCGACGTGGATCTCCGTGGTCTCATACTGTTTCTTGAGACCGAGGGAGACGAATGTGTTGGTCCCGACCACACGGTAGACGAAGTTCGAACGGCCCTGGATCATGCCCTGGTTGACGAGTTTTGCGAAAGGCTCGTCGCAGCAGACATAACCGAGGTCGTAGAGGAACTTGTTCCAGAAGCGCGAATAGATGAGGTGACCTGTTGCATGCTCCGTACCTCCTACGTAGAGGTCGACATTGCGCCAGTAGGAGTTAGCTTCGGCTCCGACAAGAGCATTGTCGTTGTGGGGATCCATATAGCGCAGATAGTATGCCGACGACCCGGCGAAGCCTGGCATCGTGGAGGTCTCAAGCGGATAGCCCTTGTATGTCCAGTTCTTGGCACGCGCAAGCGGCGGTTCGCCGTTAGCAGAGGGCTTGAAAGATTCAATCTCGGGAAGGGTCAGCGGGAGGTCGGCCTCATCTACCGGCATCGGGATGCCGTCTTTGTAGTAGATGGGGAAAGGCTCGCCCCAGTAGCGCTGGCGGCTGAAAATCGCATCGCGAAGGCGATAGTTGGTCTTGCGGCGGCCAAGACCATGCTCCTCGGCATAGTCCTTGGCGGCTTCGATCGCATCGCGCACGTCCATCCCGTCGAGGAAACCGCTGTGGCACATCTTGCCCTCTTTGGCATCGAACGACGACTCCGAGACATCGCAGCCCTCGATAATCGGGACTATCGGCAGACCGAACTTCTTGGCGAACGCATAATCGCGGCTGTCGTGGGCCGGGACTGCCATGATGGCGCCGGTACCATAGCCTGCAAGCACATATTCGCTGATCCAGATCGGGATCTTCTCCCCTGTCAGGGGGTTGATGCCATAGGCACCGGAGAAGACTCCCGTAACCGACTTGGTCTCGGCGATACGCTCCCTTTCGGTTTTCTTGCGCACTTCCTTGACATAGGCCTCTACAGCTTCTTTCTGGGAAGCGGAAGTGAGATCGGAAACGAGTTCGCTCTCAGGAGCGAGCACCATGAAGGTAACTCCGAAGATGGTGTCGACCCTCGTAGTGAAGATAGTTATGGGGAGTTCGCGTCCGTCGCAAACGGTATTGAATACGACCTCTGTTCCCTCCGACTTGCCGATCCAGTTGCGCTGCATCTCCTTCAGGGAATCGGTCCAATCGAGCTTGTCGAGGCCGTCGAGAAGGCGCCCTGCATAGGCCGACACGCGCAGCTGCCACTGCTTCATCTTCTTCTGCTCCACAGGGAAACCGCCGCGAACGCTCAGGCCGTCCTTGACCTCGTCGTTGGCGAGCACGGTACCCAGACCCTCGCACCAGTTTACGGAAGTCTCGCCCAGATAGGCGATGCGCCAGCGCATGAGGATATCAGATTTCTCCTTCTCCGACGCGGCATTCCAGAGTTCGGGCGTCACATCTTCGTAGCCGGTCGTCTCAAGCTTGGCGACAAGCTCGGCAATCGGGCGGGCTTTGTTTGCAGCCGGATCGAACCAGCTGTCGAACATCTTGAGAAAAGCCCACTGAGTCCACTTGTAGTACTCCGGATCGCAGGTCTTCACCTCACGCGACCAGTCGTAGCAGAAACCGATACGGTCGAGCTGCTCGCGGTAACGGGCCACGTTCTTGAGGGTAGTCACCTCCGGATGCTGACCGGTCTGGATGGCATACTGCTCCGCCGGCAGTCCGAAGGCGTCGTACCCCATCGGATGAAGCACGTTGAAGCCCTTCAGTCGCTTGTAGCGCGAGTAGATGTCGCTGGCTATATAGCCCAGAGGGTGACCTACGTGAAGCCCGGCTCCCGACGGATACGGGAACATGTCGAGCACATAAAACTTTGGCTTCGAACTGTCTTCGCCGACCTTGTAGGTTCCTTCAGCGCGCCACTTGTCCTGCCACTTTTTCTCTATCTTCTTGAAATCGTAATCCATCTCTTCTTCCAACTGATACTGTTACTCCGCCACGATAATATGAGCGTCTTTCGGGCAGAAATCCAACTTCTTAAGGGTCTCAAGCGAGCTTACAGCCGTCGCAAAATTATCCGTAGGACACACGCCTACTGCCACCAGACCGTTGGAGAAGGTGATTTTCTCCACTTCGAGGCCGGCCTTGCGGGCTTTTGCCACCTGACGGTCGAGGTTTTCTTTCTTAGCGAATGTTCCGATAAGCACATAGTACTTGTAGTCAAGTGCAGCCTTCTGGCCAAGCGCCTTCTTGCTGATCTGAACCATCGAGAGGTTCTTGAGAGGCTTGGGCTCCACTGCCGGAGCGCTCTCCACTGCCGGAGCGGGCTCTTCCACATCAAGGTCGCTTGCCTCCTCGCCTTCTTCGAAGGCCTCGACGGTGCACGAGCTGTCCTGCGGGCAGACTTCGGCCTCTTCAGGGCAAGTCTTTGTCCCTGCGCAGTCAGGGCAGCCGTCGGTCTGGGCACACGCGAGCGTATCCGGACACTCGAGGGTGCTGCAGCACTCGAGAGTGTCTGAGCACTCCCCGCACTTGAGGGCACCTGCCTCAAGATCAGCCTCCTCGGTTACTGTAGAATCTGCTGCGTTAAGATCCTGCGATGTGGGACGTCCGGCGATTGAACGGATAAAGTCACAGCCCGACACCATAGCGATGAGTGCCACCAGGACTGCAATGACGGAAATCTTTTTCATATGCTTTGAATTATGATTTTCACTTATCCCGCAAATTTAACAAGTTTAACGACAAAATAAAATACATATATTTGTAGTATGAAGAAGACAATTAAGCTCGAGGCGGTCGACCCCGTCGAACTCTACGGCGTCGGCAACAAAATCCTGGAAGAATTCTGCTCATATTTCCCTGCCCTTAAGGTGGTCGCCAGAGGCGACGAACTCATCCTCGACGGCAAGCCCGGCGACATAGAGGAGTTCAGCCAGAAACTCGGGGCCCTTGTCGAGAAGCGTCATCACAAGATGAATCTTACGATCTACGACGTAGAAGACATCTTCGACGGAGAGACCTCCCCCGACAGCTTTAAACTCAGCGGCGAAGCCATCATAGTCCACAACACCGAGGGCAAGCCTATCCGCGCACGCAACGCCAGGCAGCAGGAGCTTGTCAGAGCCTACTTCGAAAACGACCTCATCTTCGCCCTCGGCCCTGCCGGAACGGGCAAGACCTATATTGCGATAGCACTTGCCGTACGCGCGCTCAAGAACCGTGAGATCCGCCGCATCATCCTCACCCGCCCGGCCGTGGAGGCCGGCGAAAGGTTAGGCTTCCTGCCGGGCGACCTCAAGGACAAGCTTGACCCGTATCTTCAGCCTCTTTACGACGCCCTCGGCGACATGATTCCCCCGCGCAAACTCCACGAATTCATGGAGGACGGCACCATCCAGATCGCCCCTCTCGCCTACATGCGAGGCCGCACCCTCGACCGCGCCTGCGTCATCCTCGACGAGGCCCAGAACACCAACATGGGCCAGCTCAAGATGTTCCTTACCCGAATGGGGTGCGATGCCAAGTTCATCGTCACCGGCGACACATCCCAAATCGACCTTCCCAACCGCGAAGACAGCGGACTTGAGAAGGCCGTAGAGAAAGTGGGCAAAATAAAAGGTGTCGCAACCATCACCTTCGGAAACGAAGATATAGTGCGACACCCTTTGGTCGGAAAGATCGTTACTGCTTTGCAGCCTTGACGATTGCGTCGTACTTGTCGTACTTCTCCTTGTAGACGGGATCGTCGTAGCTGAAGCGGTAGCAAGCATTCTTGAGGTACTCGCTCACAGCGACCTTGATATTGTCGTCCTTAGTGATCTCGTAAGCCTTTTCGAAAGGCTCAACGCAATTCTTCAGAGCGGTCTCGAACTCTGCCATGATGGCATCGTACTTCTTGTAGTCCATCTCGGCTGCAGCTGCATCCTGAAGGTCGACGGCCTTGTTGTACCAGTACTGACCCTCACCGATGTAACCGAACTCGTACTCGGGGTTGATCTCGGCGCACTGCCTGTAGGCCTTGATGGCATTGTCGGCGTCCTTGAGCTCGAGATAGATGTTGCCCTCGACATAGTAGAGTGAAGCATTGCCGGGCTCGTTTTCCTTAGCCGCAGCGATAAGTTCGAACAGACGGTCGGTGTTGCCGCCGGTGCTGAGGTAGAAGTTGATCAGACCGACGAGGACTGCCTGGCTCTGGGGGAACTTAAGGAATGCTTCCTCGAGATAAGCCTGACGGGCCTGTTGGTCGCCTGCCTTGTCTGCGATGTCGGCAAGCTTGGCGTATGCATCGCCTTCCTCACCGTAGTAGCCGATAGCCACACTCTCCTCAAGGAACTTCTTTGCCCTGTCGTTCTCGCCGAGCATCCAGGCGGTAAGGCCTGCGTTGTAGACGGCGCTGGTGTCGATCTTGGCATAAGGCTCCTGAACGGAGACCTCGGCTGCCTTCTCGAAATAGTAGGAAGCCTTGGCGAGGTTGCCGAAGGTGTAGGCGTTGTATGCCTCGTCGACGAGTTTGCTCTCGATAGTCTTGAGGCCCTCGCTTATCTCCTTGGCTTTCTTGCCCTTTACATCGAGCTCATGAGCCTTGGCGAAGGCCTCGGCACCTTTCTCGAGTGCGTCGGGATAGATGGGCTGGGTGATTTCGATGATCTGGAGGATACCTGCTGCGTTGTAGTAGTAGTTACGGGTTGCATAGGTCTCCTTGGTCATCTGCTGACCGCCAAGCTCAACAGTTTCGGTTGCAGAGGGTTTGTCGTCTCCCATAAGGAGGGCGAGATCCTGCTTCTGGGCTCCAATCCAGCCGTTGCCGGAAGGGGCGTTGTAGGCATCGATATAAGCCTTGCCGAGCTTAAGCCAGGTAGCCTGCTTCGTGCTCTTCTTGGCGTCCTGCGATGCTGCGATTGCCTTTTCAGCGGCCTTCTGGGCTGCCGAAATGGATTTCACCTGCTGCTGGGCCGAAGCCACCTGCAGCGATGCAAGAAGTGCGAGCGCTAATAAAATCCTTTTCATAACTATTTGTATTAGTGTTAAATATTATTCCGTTATCGTTGTTTCTTCCTCTTCCTCTTCTTCTTCGTGGGCAACTACCGACACGGCGGCTATGCTGTCTCCCTCGCGGATGTTGATAAGTTTCACACCCTGGGTTGCGCGTCCGGCCACCCTGATATCGGTGACTGCCATCCTGATAGTGAGGCCCGACTTGGTGATGATCATCAGGTCATTGTCTTCGGTGACTGTCTTGATCGCCACGAGGTTGCCGGTCTTCTCCGTGATATTGAGAGTCTTGACTCCCTTGGCGCCACGGTTGGTAAGGCGGTAGTCCTCGCCGTGGGAACGCTTGCCGAAGCCATTCTCACTGACCACCAGGATAGTGTGGGCTTCAATGTCGGGATCGGACGTGTCGCAGCTGATAGCGCCGACCACCACATCGCCTTCCGCAAGATTAATGCCACGTACACCCATCGAGGTACGGCCGAGGGTCCTGGCGTCTTCTTCGTTGAAGCGCACGCAGCGGCCGTCGCGGCCTGCGATCATAATCTCTTCGTGCCCGCCCGTGAGGATGGCGTCGAGCAGGCCGTCGCCTTCCTTGAAGTTGATGGCTATGAGGCCCTTGTTGCGGCTTCGGGCGTTGGCGAACTCGGTGAGGCAAGTCCTCTTGATAATGCCCTGACGGGTTACGAGCACCACGAAGTGGGCATCGGTATATTCCCTGCTTTCGATCTTGGCGGCATTCAGATAGGTCTTGATCTTGTCGTCCTGCTCGATTGCGAGGAGGTTCTGGACTGCACGACCCTTGGAGGTACGGGTGCCCTCCGGTATCTCGTAGACCTTGAGCCTGTAGCAGATACCCTTCTCCGTGAAGAAGAGCATGGTGCTGTGCATATTGGCTACATAGATATGCTCGATAAAGTCTTCGTCGCGGGTGGCGCTTGCCTTGCGGCCGACTCCGCCTCTGGACTGGACATGGAACTCGGTCAGAGAAGTTCTCTTGATGTAGCCGAAGTGGGAGATAGTGATGACCACGTCTTCGTCGGCGTAAAAGTCTTCGGGGTTGAACTCCTCGGCGCTGAGAGTAATCTCCGTGCGGCGCGGATCGCCGTACTTTTCCTTGAGGGCGATGGACTCGGCCTTGACGATGGCGAGCTGCTCCTCGACGCTTCCGAGAATCGTCTCGCAGCGGGCGATGAACTCCTGAAGCTTGTTGAATTCGTCCTGAAGCTTGTCTTTCTCGAGGCCGGTGAGCTGGCGAAGACGCATGTCCACGATTGCGGAAGCCTGCTCGTCGGAGAACCCGAAGCGGGCCATGAGCTCGGCCTTGGCATCGTCTACGCTCTGGGAGTGGCGGATGATCGCGACGACTTCGTCGATGACGTCGATGGCCTTGAGGAGACCTTCGACGATGTGCGCCCTCTTGCGGGCTTTCTCAAGCTCGAAACGGGTCCTGCGCACGACCACTTCGTGGCGGAAGTCCACGAAGACCTTGATCATATCCTTGAGGGAGAGGGTCCTCGGGCGGCCGTCCACCAGGGCTACGTTATTGAAAGCGAAACTTGACTGAAGCGGGGTGAATTTATAGAGCGTATTGAGGACGACATTGGCATTCGCATCTTTCTTTATGATGAACTCGATGCGGATACCCTCGCGGTTGGTGAGCTCGCGGATGTCGGAGATGCCCTCGATCTTCTTGTCACGGATCATCTCGCCGATTCGGGCGATCATGTCCGCCTTGTTGACCATGTAGGGAATCTCGGTTACGACTATCACCTGATGACCGCGGTCGTCTTCTTCGATCTCGGCCTTGGCGCGGAGCACTACCTTGCCGCGGCCGGTTGTATAGGCGTCGACTATGCCCTGGCGGCCCATTACGATACCGCCGGTCGGGAAGTCGGGACCCTTGATATGCTCCATGAGGCCCTCGATGTCGATATCGGGATTGTCGATGTAGGCGCAGATGGCGTCGCAGCACTCTCCGAGGTTGTGAGGGGCCATGTTGGTTGCCATGCCGACGGCGATACCGGACGAACCGTTAAGCAGGAGCAGGGGCGCCTTGGTCGGGAGGACCGTAGGCTCCCAGATTGTATCGTCAAAATTAAGTGTGAAATCGACAGTGTCCTTGTCGAGGTCGGCGAGCACATCCTCCGCAAGTTTGGCGAGCTTTGCTTCGGTATAACGCATAGCCGCGACGGGGTCGCCGTCCATACTACCGAAGTTACCCTGACCGCTTACCAGCGGATAGCGCTGGTTCCAGTCCTGGGCGAGGCGGGCCATTGCGTCGTAGACGCTACTGTCGCCGTGGGGGTGGAACTTACCGAGGACCTCACCTACGATACGGGCAGACTTCTTGGTCTGGCCGCCGTAGGACAGTCCGAGGCCGTCCATTCCGAAGAGCACGCGGCGCTGCACCGGCTTGAGGCCGTCCCTTGCATCGGGAAGCGCACGCGAAACGATAACCGACATCGAGTAGTCGATGTAGGCGGTGCGCATCTCGTGGTCTATCTCCACAGGCTCGATGATGCCGTGCTGTACTTTTTCTACTTCTCCGTTCTCCATATTTATCTTTAAAAAAACTTCAATTCTGAGGGTTTTGTATAAACATACAAATTTAGCAAAAATTCTTGTGGGGAACAAATTAATTATTGCTATTTTTGTTACGTATGCAGACCCAGGTTTCACAGGAACTTCTGAAGATCATCACCTATGCGCGCGACGAAGCGATGCGCACCGGCGACTACTGCATCACAACCGACCACCTTCTGCTCGGAATCCTGCGCCACGCCGACAACGACGCATGCAGGACCCTGAAGGCTCTGGGCGTAGACCTGCCCGAGCTCAAGCGGACGGTCGAGGGCGGACTTTTCCGCCCCAGCGGCATCGCATACGCGGAGGCAGACCGGCTGACCTTTTCGCGCAGCGCGCAG
>CAMNNY010000111.1 GCA_946546175.1 uncultured Bacteroidales bacterium | reverse complement strand
CCCCCCGCCATAACCAGGGCGGGGGCCTTGGAAGCCCGGCCGCTCGATACCTCGCGGCCTCAGGGGCCCGGGACGCCGCGCGGGTGCGCGGCTGGTGCGGCCGGTGAGGTTCCCAAGCGAAGTAAAGAGCAGACCGGGCGGGGCGAGGAAAGAGGAGGATGGCGGCGGGGCGCTGGGGCTACTGGGAGAAGTGGCGAGGCGGCAGGCCCAGTGGCTTCTGCCAGAGGAGGATAGCGCTGGGGTTACTGCGAGAGGAGGGAGGCGGCGTTGGCGAGGGCCTCGGGGGTGATGGCGGCGCCGGAGAGGAGGCGCGCGATTTCCGTGACGCGATCCGAGCCGGTGATCTCACGGATAGAAGAAACAGTGCGGCCAGTGGCAGGATCGTCGGATTTCTCGACGACATAGTGGGCCGTGCCCTTGGCGGCCACCTGAGGGAGATGGGTGATGGCGAAAACCTGCATGTCGCGCCCCATTTCGCAGATGAGTTTACCCATCTTGTGAGCGGCGCTTCCTGAGACCCCGGTATCAATCTCGTCGAAGATCATGGTGGGCATGCCGGCGTAGCGGGCCATCATCGCCTTAAGACAGAGCATAATACGGGAGATTTCGCCACCCGATGCGCATTTGGCGAGATCGACCGGTGCCGTCTTACCGGTAGAGCTGAAGCAGAACATCACGGAGTCATTGCCGTAAGGGCCTGGCTTACCCTCGCTCACCTCTACGGTAAACAAGGCGCGGTCAAGCTCGAGTCCGTGTATGGCGGCTTCGATCTCCGAAGCCAGCTTAGGCGCGGCCGCAAGACGACCGGAGCGGAGTTCCGCACAAACAGAATCATACGCAGATGAAGCTTCGGAAAGTGCTTTTTCGAGTTCGGCCACCTTGTCTTCGAGATCGGTGCTGTCAGAAAGGTCAGCAGCGAAACGGTCACGCACTGCGATAAGTTCGGCGACAGTGCGCACACCATGCTTGCGCAGAAGCTGATAAAGAAGAGATATACGCTGCTCCACCTCATCAAGTCTTTCCTGGGAAAGGACTACTGACGAAGCGGTGCGGTCGAGTTCGGAACAGATATCGTCGAGTTCGATACGGGCGGAATCAAGACGCTCTGCAAGTTCGGAGAGAGCCGGGATGAAACGTGCCGTCTTTTCGACCAACCGGCGGGCTTCCAGTATGGCGGAAACCACATCGGAAGAACCGGTAGTTTCGTCCGGAGACAGGCTCGAAAGAGCGTCGGAGAGATTTGTCTTGATTTCTTCGGCGTTGGCGAGCTGCTTCTGTTCTTCTTCGAGTTCTTCGAGTTCGCCTTCACGAAGATTGGCCCTGTCGAGCTGTTCCCACTGGCTGCGGTTATAGTCGGCCTCGGAAGACAGTCTTGCAAGACGTGCGCGGGCGTCCTCGAGGTCTGCGCGGACGGTCTGCAGGCGCTTCCAGCGCCCGGCAGACTCCGCGCGCAGCCTCGCCAGGCCCGCGTAATTGTCGAGCAACGACAATTGGAACGCCCTGCCTGTAAGCATCAGGCTCTGATGCTGCGAGTGGATGTCGACGATATGTGCGGCCAGATCAGAGAGGACCTGAACCTGCACGGGAGAATCGTTGATAAACGAGCGGGAGCGGCCGGTGGAATGCACCACCCTGCGGATAATCAGATTACCTTCGTCCCACTCGACATCGGCTTCTTCCAGAAGGGCAATTACGCTTTCGTCTGAAGCATCGAGCGAGAACTCCGCTTCGACAACGCAACTGTCGGCCCCTTCAGAAATCACGGATGCATCCGCCTTGGCCCCGGTCAGAAGCGACAGCGCACCCAGCAAAATTGATTTGCCGGCGCCGGTCTGCCCCGTAATAATCACAAGACCCTCCGGGAACGTAATGTCCAGAGAGTCTATGAGCACGTAGTTTCTGACGTGTAGGGAGCGGAGCATTGCGAGAGAAATTACTCTTCGCCGCCTTCAGAGCCGGAGCCTGCCTTACGATAGTAAAGCTCGCCCCTGCGGAACTCTTCGATGGCGATAAGATCGGGCTTGGGAAGACGCTCGTAGTACTTGGAGATCTCAATCTGCTCCTTGTTCTCAAACACTTCTTCCATGTTGTCGCGCTCGTTCTTGACTTCTTCGAGCTTCTTGGTTATTTCCTTCTTCTCCTCAAGAGAAATCTGGTTGGCCCTCTTTGAGAGGATAACGACTGTTTCGTAAAGATTGCCGGTAGGAGCCGCGAGGTCTTTGGTGTCGCGGGTTATCGTGTTGACAGGTACTTCTTTGATATCCATAATTCGAAAAATGTTTCTTTCTATCTGTAGTACGATTCAAAAGAAACGGAAAGTTTCAATTTATTTGTTTCTGATCTTTTTGTAGAGGCCGTCGAGCTCCTTGCGGTAGTGAGACTCGGGGAATTCGCCCACGAAATTGAGATAGTCGTCGGCGAAGACCATATAGCGCTCTTTCTGCTTCTCGGGTACGCTCAGGCGGGCATAGTGGTAAGACGACATTGTCGCATAGTACAGGATATCCTCACGATATGCATTCTCGGCATTGTCCTTCAGCACATTCTTGAGCGCTACGCGGGCCGCCTTGTAGTCCTCCATCTTGTAGTAGAGTTTGGCGTTCTCGTAGGCCTTGCGGTCGAGCCTGTCGGAAAGATCGCTGAGCATCTTCTGGCAGACCGGTCTGTTGGGCGTCTTGGGATGGGCAAGAAGGTACTCGCTGATTGCGGTGATAGCCGTATAGGTGGGGGCCTGGTCGAGCTCGTAGCGCAGAGTCGAACGGTAGAGGCAGTCTATACGAAGGAATTCTGCGCTCTCGGAGAAACTGCTCGCCGGATAATTCTCGGTGAAATGCTTGAAGTTGGCCTCAGCGGAGTAGTAGTCCTTCTGGTTGTAGTTGCTCAGAGCCCAGTAGTACTGAACTGTGTCATCGCGCTCGGTACCGGTCGTGAGCATCGAAAGAGACTCAAAGAGCTGGGCCGCTTTCTGATATTTGCCTTTATTGAAATAGTCGAACGCAGCGGTGTACTTGGTCTCGGCATCACCGCTTTCGAGAAGTTTCTCGTACTGCGACTTGCAGCCTGCCAGGGCGACGAGTGCAAGTGCGACAATGACAATCTTATGCTTGATCATTATTCTTAAGATATTTTTCAGCTTCGAGTGCTGCCCGGCAGCCGTCTGCCGCGGCAGTGATTGCCTGACGGAAATCGGTATTGCGGACATCTCCCGCAACGAATACTCCCGGTTTCGAGGTAAGTACGCCGTCGGAAACTATATAGCCGTTGGCGTCAAGTTCGAGCTGACCGCCGAGGAATTCGGTGTTGGGATGTCTTCCGATCGCGAGGAAGAAGCCGTCGAGAGACATATCAAAAACCTCGCCATTGTGATCGAGCTTCACGCCGGTCACGCCCGAAGCGTCGCCGAGGATCTCCTTGGTGACGGTCTCATAGTGGATGGTGATGTTGGGGGTCTCTTCCACACGCTTGCGGTTGGCCACCGATGCGCGCAGGAACGGCTTGCGCACTATCATATGCACTTCCTTCGCCAGGCCGGCAAGGTACATAGCCTCTTCGCAGGCAGTGTCGCCACCGCCCACCACCGCGACTATGCGTCCGCGGTAGAAGAAGCCGTCGCAGGTGGCGCAGGCCGACACGCCCATGCCGCGGAACTGCCTCTCGCTCGGCAGACCGAGATATTTTGCCGCAGCACCCGTCGCGATGATGAGGGCGCGCGCCGAAAGGCTCTCTCCCCCGTCGAGCGTCACGCTCTTCGCCTCAAGGTCGCAGCTCCTCACGCTCCCCCTCACGAACTTGGTCCCGAGCCTTTCGGCCTGAGCCCTCATATCCGTCATAAGGATAGTGGCGTCAACCCCGTCCTTGAATCCGGGGTAGTTCTCCACGAGCGAAGTGGTGGTCAGCTGACCGCCAGGTTCCGGGCCCTCGATCACAACCGGATCAAGACCAGCCCTCGCGGCATATATCGCAGCGGTATAGCCCGCAGGCCCTCCACCTATTATCAAACATTTCTGCATAGCTTACAAATATAGTAAAAATATCCCTTTCCGTGTGAGGTGTGTTTTTTCGGTTACCACCTCACACGCCCCTTCTCCACCAGAACCACCCCAGAGGCAGATTGCACGTGTGAGGTGTCACACAAAAAATCACACCTCACACATCCGCACCATCAAGGGCCAGTCGGATAGGGGGTGTCCCTCCGGGGACCCTGGCCACCCGCGGCCAGTACCGGGGTCCCCAAAAAAGCCACCGGTTTTTGGGGGTGGAGTGAGCGGGAGGGGCCCACAAGCGGAGCGAAGTGGGAGGGAAGAGCGAAGCGAAGGTCCCCGGAGGGACACCCCCTATCCGACCAACTCGCAGAGCAGCGTAGCCTGCGTGCAGTCAAGAACGCGGACGCGGACGTAATCGCCCGGCTTGTGTGCGGTGTCGGCCCAGACGCACATCTTATTTGAACCGGTGCGGCCGCAGAGCTCATCAGCACTTCGCTTCGACGGCCCTTCGACCAGGACCTCGAACTCCTTGCCTACGTCGCGTCGGTTGCTTTCGAGACTCAGGCGGTTCTGCAGGGCGATGATTTCGTTGAGACGCCTCACCTTCACATCCTGAGGCACGTCGTCGGGATACTTGCGCGCGGCTAGGGTGCCGGGGCGCTCGGAATAGGCAAACATGAACGCAGCATCGAAGCCCACTTTCTCAAACAGATCAAGCGTGAGCTGGTGGTCTTCCTCCGTCTCCGAGCAAAAACCGGCGATGACGTCGGTGGTGATGGCGCAGTCGGGCATCAGTTCGCGGATCTTGGCAACGCGCTCAAGATACCATGCGGCGGAGTAGCGCCTGCGCATCTTCTCGAGGATGCGGTCGGAGCCGGACTGCACGGGCAGATGGATATGGCGGCAGATGTTGGGATGCGCGGCCATCGTCTCCAACACCTCGTCGGAGATATCCTGCGGGTTGGACGTCGAGAAGCGGACCCGCAGCTGCGGACTGACCCCGGCGACCATCTCCAGGAGCTTGGCGAACGAAACGCCTTCGAAGTTGTAGGAATCAACGTTCTGCCCGAGCAGAGTCACCTCACGGTAGCCGCGCTCGAAGCAGTCGCAGGCCTCGCGGACGATGGTCCTGGCGTCGCGGCTGCGCTCCACCCCGCGGGTGTAGGGCACGACGCAGTAGGAGCAGACGTTGTTGCACCCGCGCATGATAGAGATGAAGGCGGACACTCCGCCCTTGTCTATGCGAACGGGATTGATGTCGGCGTAAGTCTCTTCGCGCGAGAGGATTACATCTATCTGGGGATGACCTTCGGATGCGGCCTCGAGCAGCTGGGGCAGGCGCCTGTAGGCGTCGGGGCCGGCCACGAGGTCGACCCTGCCATCGGACAGGAGCTGTTCCTTCATGCGCTCAGCCATGCAGCCGAGGATGCCGATGATCACCGGACGGGACTTTCGCTGAAGCACGAACTGGCCGATGCGGCCGAGGATCCTCTGCTCGGCGTTGTCGCGGATCGAGCAGGTGTTGGCCATAATCACGTCGGCCTCGTCGATCGACTCCGTGCGCACATAGCCGTGGGCTCCGAGTATCGAGAAAACCACCTCCGTGTCGGCTACGTTCATCTGGCAGCCGTAAGTTTCTATATATACCTTTTTCATTACCGGCCACAAAGATAGCCAAAAAGTTAGTATCTTTGGGGACGTGAAAAAAAATGTAAATACAATACTCGTCGCGCTAGCCGCGCTGCTGCTCACCGCCTGCGCCGGAAGCAATAACCAGCTCAAGCTCACGGGGGGCGGGCTGGAATCTCTCAAGATCGGCTCTCCCATTACAGCCGTGCTGCGTCTTGAAGTATCCAACCCTTCGTACAAGGTAAACGTCAGCGATATCACCGGCAAGGTCCTCAACGACGGAGAGCCGCTTCTCGACCTCAAGGCGGAAGATTTCACCATCCCGGCAAGAAAAGACTCGCAGGTGTTTGTGCCCGTTGAAGCCTCGCTCGAGCCCGGAGTGGGCATTTTCAGCCTGGGGCGCCTGCTTTCGGCACAGGACTTGGATGAGAGCATCACCGTCAGCGTGACCTTCACGGCCAGCGGATTCCTCGGAATCAAGAAGACACAGACCATCGAAAACGTGCCTCTGAGCACCATCGCAAATTTGTTATGACAAGAAAAACCATACTCGCCGCGGCCGCCGCGCTTCTCTTCGCCCTGCCCATGTCGGCCCAGACCCAAAAGGCCGAAGAACCCGCCGCCCCTGAAGGCTACAAATACATCGACAGCGTTGTGTTCAACGCCGCTCCCCGCTACAACCAGGAGCTCGCCGGAAAGAGCATTTTCGACGTGCTGCCCTCCGAGGTGAAGGTCCACCAGAGTACCAACCTCAAAAATGCCGTAGACTCACGAATCCGGGACAACAAATCTCTCCAGACCGACGGTTTCCGCATCCGCATCTACTTCGACAACAAGCAGGACTCGCGTGAAGCCTCGTCTGCAACAGAGCAGCGTTTCAGGAAGCGTTTCCCCGGCTACACCACCTACAGGACCTTCAAGAATCCGTTCTTCAAGGTGACCATAGGCGACTTCAGAACCAAGGCGGAAGCCCAGGTCGCCCTCGAAAAGATCTCGAAGGAATTCCCCTCGGCCTTTATCGTCAAGGAAAAGATGCGCTTCCCCGTGATAGCGGACGGTGTGCGCTATACTACTGACACTCTCAGGGTGCTCGTCCCAATTGCTCAGCCAGCCAATGAATAAACAAGGTCTAGCTCTCACCCAGCAGCAGGTCCAGAAACTCTCTCCCCTGCAGATCCAGACCATCAAGCTCATCGAGCTTCCGGTCCAGGACCTGGAGCAGCGCGTGCGCCAGGAGCTGGAAGAGAACCCCGTGCTGGACGACACGCCCGACCCCGAAACTCCCCAGGAGGAGCAGAAGGAAATCTCGATTGAATCCCTCCAGGACGACTATATCCCCGACTATAAGACAAAGGTCAACAATTGGGGCAAAGACCCCAGGCCGGAGTACAATACCTTCTCGGTCAAGACCGGCTTCCGCGAGGCCATGATCGACCAGCTGGGCTTCCGCAACCTCTCCCAGCACGAGAAGGAGGTAGCGCAGTTCCTTATCGGATCTCTCGACGACGACGGCTACCTGAGGCGCGACCTCGAGTCGATCGTCGACGACCTCGCATTCCGCGCCGGAATCGAAAGCGACCGCGAGGAGGTGGAGCGCATGCTTGCCCTCATCCAGACCTTCGACCCTGCGGGAGTGGGAGCCCGCGACCTTCGCGAATGCCTGCTGATCCAGCTCCGCAGCGCGACCCAGACGCCCGAAACGGTCAACGCCCGCCGCATCCTCGAAGAGTGTTTCAGCGAGTTCACGGGCAAGCACTTCCAGAAGATACTGTCCAGGCTCTCCATCAGCGAAGACGAGCTCAAGGCGGCAATGAAGCGCATCTCGCGCCTCAACCCCTCCCCGGGCGGCCAGATTGACGATTCCTACAACGACGTAGCCGAGCAGATCATCCCCGACTTCGTACTCAAGCTCGACGACGAAGGCGGTGTGACCTTCGACATGCCCCGCTTCAACATCCCGGAGATCCGCGTCAACAAGAAATATGCTGACATGCTGGTAAAGGCAGAGGGCGGATCGGACAGGGAGAAAAAGGAAGCCGCCGCTTTTGTCAAGGAGAAACTCGACAGCGCAAAGTGGTTCGTGGAGGCCCTCAAACAACGCTACAACACCCTCTCGAAGACCATGCAGGCCCTGCTTGACTACCAGCACGACTTCTTCTTAAGCGGAGATGACCGCGACCTGCGGCCCATGATCCTCGAGGACATCGCCAAGATCACAGGCTTCGACATCTCTACCATCTCGCGCGTGGTGGGCAGCAAGTACATCGACACCCCTTACGGAGTCTATCCCCTGAAATACTTCTTCTCCGAAGGGCTTGTCAACAAATCCGGTGAGGAAGTCTCCACACGCGAGCTCAAGAAGGTTCTCCAGGAGATTGTAGACGCCGAAGACAAACACAAGCCGCTCACGGATGAGCAGCTTGTGGAGGAACTGGCAAAGAAGGGCTACAACGTAGCCCGAAGGACCATCGCCAAATACCGCGACCAGCTGGGAATCCCCCTGGCGCGGCTTCGCAAGGAACTATAGCTTCGGACCGTAGCAGAGGTCGCCTGCATCGCCCAGACCGGGAACGATGTAGGAGTGGCTTGTGAGCTCCGGATCGATTGCGGCTACCCAAAGGGTAGTGTTCTCCGGCATCTTCTTGCCCAGGTACTCAACTGCCTGGACGCTGGCGAACGGACATACGAGGTGGAGCTTGGCGAACTTGCCGCCTTCCTTGAGGAGAACCTCATAGGCGACCTCGATCGACGAGCCGGTGGCGAGCATGGTGTCCGCCAGGATGACCGTCTTGCCCACGAGGTCGGGGCAGGTGCAATACTCCGTGTGGATATGGAACTTGCCGGCACTGTCGTACTTTCTGTAAGCGGCGACAAAGGCATTTTCGGCGGCATCGAAGCAGCTGAGGATACCCTCGTGGAGCGGCAGACCCGCACGCATGATGGTTGCAACAACCACCTGCTCGTCGGGCACGCTCAGATGGGCGATACCCAGAGGGGTCACCACTTCGCGCTCTTTCGAGGCGAGGGTTTTACTGATCTCGTAACCGAAAATCTGTCCGAGCCTCTCAAGGTTGGTCCTGAACCTGAGGCTGTCTTTCTGAAGATTCTTGTCGCGAAGCTGTGCGACGAAGCTGTTGAGAACAGAGCTTTTTTCTCCGATGTTGATGACTTCCATAATTTATTTTTTCTTTGGCTGAGTCTGGTGACACACGACCTGGATGTCGATCCGGTCGACTTTGTAACCCTTGAAGCGGCGGCGCTTGAACCGGGTCTCCACCATATCCACTATCTCTTCGTCTTCGAGGTCGGCATAGTAACCGGTCTCCGGGTCGTAGAGGTGGAGTTTGGTGGTGGGGTTGACATCGAAATACATCTTGCCTCCTATGCTGAGGCGGTGGGAATAGATCCCGAGAAGGGCCATCTGCGAGAGGATGTTGTAGACCGATGCCGTGGTGACTTTCGCGGACTGCTTGACGGAGATGAACTCCCGGACCTGATCGGCGCTGGCGTGGCCGAGCTCCATCATCGCTTCGTGAACGGCCATCCTCTGACGGGTAGCCTTAAGGCCCTTGTCTTTCAGGACTGTCTTTAAAGCTTCTGCGTCCTGCCAAGTGTGTGGTTGCGATGAGCTCATCCCCGCAAAGATAGTTTTATTTTTTCAAAATTAGCCTATCTTTGTAAACACATAAACAGACAACTATGAAAATCAAAGATCTCTCTTCGGGAGAAAGGCCGCGGGAGCGCCTTCTCTCAGCGGGCCCCGGGGCCCTTTCGGACGGCGAACTGCTCGCCGTGATTCTCAGAAGCGGAACATCCACGACCAACGTGCTGGACTTGGCGCGCTCGCTGCTGCGTTCGGCCGGAGGAAGTCTGGTAGCACTCTCGAAGCTCGATGCCGCCGACCTTTGCCGGGTACCCGGCATCAAGGGTTCGAAGGCCGCCGTCATCCTTGCGGCATTCGAGCTGGGCAGGCGATTCGCAGACCAGCGGTCGGGCTCGCTCTCACGGCCGGTCATCGGCGCGCGCGACATCTACGAACTGATGGTGCCCTACCTCAAAGGCCTGAAACACGAAGAATGCTGGGTGCTGCTGCTCGACCGGCGGCAAAGGCTGATGCGCCGCGAGAAGGTGGGGTCGGGGATCCCCGATGCGGTGCTGATCGACCCGCGCTCGATTGTGGGCCTCGCGCTGCAGCACGGGGCGTGTTCGATCGTGCTCGTCCACAACCATCCGTCCGGCGTGCCGGAACCGTCAAAGGGCGACATCGACCAGACGGAAAAACTGCTCGACGCAGCTCAGGCATGCGGCCTGGGGCTGCTCGACCATGTGATAGTGAGCGACGATCTGTTCTTCTCGTTTACCGACGAGAAGATCTATGAGAGCTGAAAGACTACTTCTCCGCCTTTACGATAGCTTCGGAGACATTGATCATGTAGTCTCCCATCTTTTCGAGTTCGGCGATAGTGTCCATGTAGTAGACTCCCTTGACGTAGTTGTTCTCGGAGTCCTGCTCAAGGGTGACGAGCTGGGCCTCGCGGAGCATGTCGCGGGTTACATTGATGGTATGCTCGGCATTGGAGGCGTTGGAGATGTCGGTCAGCTGCCTGTACGGAACCTTGAGGTTCTCGATCATCGCCTGGTAGGCGACGTCGACCTTGTCCATCAGGAGGTTGAGGTTCTTCAGCATCTCATCGTTGAAGGGGGCTTTGTGGGCCCATGCCCTTCCGAGTATGCGGCTGATCGCCTCGCCGCTGTCGCCCAGCGACTCCATCTCGCCGATCATCTTGTACATGGCCTTAACTCGGGAAGCGGAGACCGACGAGATTTCACCCCTCGAGG
>CAMNNY010000110.1 GCA_946546175.1 uncultured Bacteroidales bacterium | reverse complement strand
CCAGCCACACCGACCCTGAGACCCTCGACAAGCTCTGCAGAATCGCAGTCATGATCAAACTCAACCGCGGCATCTGCGTCGAAGAAATCGCTTCTCAGCTCGGCCTGGGCTATCCCGACACCCTCACCCTCGTCGGCACTCTCGAAACCGAAGGTTTTATAATCACCGATCTGCTCCAGCGCTGCTCTGTTCTCGTCAGAAATTCGTAAATTTGTCTGGTTTCAGGTGAGGCAGGTGATGTGGATGAGGTAGGTGGGTGCAGGAGAGGTAGGTGGGTGCTGTGGGGGGGCGACCCGCTTTTGCCCGGAATAGGGTCGCGAAGCGATTGCGGGTCGGACCCCCACAGCACCAACCAGATGCCCACGCTGCACTCACCAGCCACAAGCTACACATAGCAGATAGATATTATGACCTTTATCGACACACACTGCCACCCGAGCGACGAAGCGTTCAGAGGCGAAGAGGAGCAGGTTATCCGGCGGGCGCTGGATGCCGGCGTGGGCAAAATGCTCCATGCCGACGTCGACAGCAGCGAACGCGGCGCCATGCTCGAACTTTGCGAGCGGCATCCCGGCGTGCTCTACCCGATGCTCGGCCTCTACCCCGGATCGGTCGGCCACGACTGGCAGGACGAACTCGACGAAGTTGAGCGCCTCTCCACCGACCCGCGCTTTGTCGCCATCGGCGAGATAGGCCTCGACTACCATTGGTCGACCGATCACAAGCAGCAGCAGAAAGACGCCCTCCGGGCACAATTCGAGCTCGCCGCCAAGGTCGGGCTGCCGGTCAACATCCACCTTCGCGACGCAACCGACGACTTCTTCGAGGTGCTCGACAGTTGCAAGGGCCTCGGCCTTCGGGGCAATCTCCATGCATTCAGCGGCAGCAAGGAAACAGCCGCCCGAATCCGCCGCTACGGCGACTGGTACGTCGGCATCGGCGGTGTCCTCACCTTCAAAAAGGCCGGCATAGCCGAAGCCGTCAAAGACATCCCGCTCGAGATGATCCTTCTTGAGACGGACGCTCCGTACCTCGCCCCCACCCCGCTGCGCGGCACACGCAACGAAAGCGCCAACATCCCCCTCATCGCCGCCAAGCTCGCCGAACTCAAGGGACTTGCGGTCGAAGACATCGCCCGCACCACGACAGAAAATGCGATGCGGTTATTCGAAAGGATTCAATAAATGGCACAGAATTCAAGAAAAATTGTTATCTTGCATCGATTTTGAAATTTGGACAAAAACAACAAATCAATAACAACAATTAAAAACTACAATCAAAAACAGTTATGAAAAAGATTTCCATGTTTTTGGCAGCAGCGGCCATCCTGGTCTTCTCCGCCAACATTGCATCGGCACAGGAAACTGAGCAGCCGGCAGCCGAGGGCACCGAAGTGGTAGCCGCAGCAGCCGACGACGCTGAGGTCGATCCTTTCAACGTCAAGAGCGAAGTTCCTCTCCACCAGGCACTCAAGACCAAATTCATCGAGGGTGGCGCAGGCTTCATGTCCCTCATCATCATCTGCCTTATCCTCGGTATGGCACTCTCCATCGAGCGCATCCTCTACCTCTCCTTCTCCAGGACCAACGCAAAGGCTCTCGTCGCCAAGGTTGAGAAGGCTCTCGCAGAAGGCGGAATCGAGGCAGCCAAGGAAGTATGCCGCAACACCCGCGGCCCTGTAGCCAAGATCTTCTACGACGGACTCGACCGTTACGACCAGGGTATCGATGTTGTTGAGAAGAACGTGGTTTCTTCCGGTTCCATCCAGATGAGCATGCTCGAGAACGGCCTTTCCTGGATCTCGCTTTTCATCGCCCTCGCACCGTCCCTCGGATTCCTCGGAACCGTTATCGGTATGATCCAGGCATTTGATGCTATCCAGGCTGCAGGTGACATCTCCCCTAACGTTGTCGCAGGCGGTATGAAGGTCGCCCTTATCACTACGGTCGCAGGTCTTATCGTCGCTATGATCCTCCAGGTGTTCTACAACTACATCCTCGCAAAGATCGACTCCATCACCATCGATATGGAGGAGGCTTCCATCGACCTCGTCGACGTTCTCACTGCATACAAGGCAAAATAAGGAGTATCAGCAATGAAATCGAACTACAGTAAAATCATCAAGTGGATACTGGTCGTACTTCTCGTACTCAGTATCGCAGTGCTCGTGTGGGGCTGGATCTACGGCTTCACCACGAACGACGGGCTTGCTGTAGACGTGCTCTTCTACTGGTCTTATGCTATGCTTGCCATCGCTCTCATCAGCATCATCTGCATCGGCGGAGCAATCGGCATCAAGAACGACAAGAAATTCCTCTGGAAGGTCCTTGCCGTGCTTGGAGGCACAGCAGCAGTAGTTGTCGCAGTATACTTCATCTCCCCGGGCGCTCCCGCGGTAGGTATGCTCGAACAGCCGTCGGCTCAGACTCTCAAACTCACAGATACTATTCTGAATCTTACATACCTTGTGGGTGGACTCACTATCCTCTCGATCATCGTCGGCGAGATTGTGGTCAGCATCCGCAACAAGCAACAGGCTAAGTAGTCAAGACTATGTCCAAGAAATCAACACCGGGTTTAAATACCAGTTCGACAGCTGATATCGCATTCCTTCTGCTCTGCTACTTCCTTATGACCACAACCATGGGAAGCCAGACAGGTCTTGCGCGCCGTCTTCCCCCTATCCCCGACTCCAAGCAGCAGGTAGAGGACCAGAAGATCAACCGCCGCAACATCATCGTGGTGCGTATCAACTCCGCCGACAGGGTACTTGCCGGTAGTGAGCCTATTGAAATCGCCTACTTGAAGGAGAAAGTCAAAGAGTTCCTTGACAACCCCAACAACGATCCCAACCTTCCTGAGAAGGAAATCAAGGAGATCGAGGGCTTCAAGGCCGTTCCCGTATCGAAGGGCGTCATCTCTCTGCAGAACGACCGCGGTACCAGCTATGCGACTTACATCGCCGTGCAGAACGAGCTTGTGAAGGCAGTCAACGAGCTTCGTGACGAGTTCTCGATGGCCAATTTCGGAAAGAAATACTCCCGCCTCTCCGAAGAGGAGCAGGGCTGGGTCAAGAAAGCCATCCCCCAGAACATCTCCGAAGCTGAGCCTAAGGACGTAAACGCATCAACAAGATAATAGGAGGACATCACTATGTCAATGTTTCGTAAGAGCAACAAGAAAGAAGTTCCCGCAATGTCTTCGGGATCTATGTCCGACATCGTGTTTATGCTCCTGTTCTTCTTCATGGTCACCACGCAGATGCGTGAGACCGAGAACAAGGTTCAGGTCAAGCTTCCCGAGGCTTCGGAAGTCACGAAACTGGAGCGCAAGGACCTCTCGTCCTACATCAACATCGGTACTCCTATCCGCTCTCTCCAGAGCCAGTACGGTACCGACGCCCGCATCCAGCTCAACGACTCCTTCAAGACCAAGGAAGACATCCGCGACTTCGTCGCTTCGGAGCGCGAGGCCATGAACGAGGGCGACCGTCCTCTCATGACCGTCTGCATCCGTGCCGACCAGGATGTCCGAATGGGTATCATTACCGATGTGAAGCAGGAGCTGCGCCGCTGCTCCGCGCTCAAGATCATGTATTCCGCAAGGAAACCGGCTGAGTAATTCAGCCTACCTCATATGAGCAGCCCCCACTTTATGAGGGCTGCTCTTTTATAAAAAAAGAATAAATGTCACAGGAAATACTTCGCACGAAAGTCAAGGACCTGCTCACAATGCCCGCAGGTCGCGACGTCCTCGCCAAAGGTTGGGTGAGGACCAAAAGAGGAAACAAAGAAATCGCATTTATCGCCCTTAACGACGGATCGACTATCAAGAACATCCAGATCGTGGTCGACAAGAATGCCGAGACCGAACCCACGCTCGCGCGTATCAGCACAGGCGCCTGCATCGCAGTGAAAGGCCGGCTCGTCGAGTCCATCGGAAGCGGTCAGGCAGTCGAAATCAAGGCGGCCGAGATTGAGGTCTACGGCGAATGCGACCCCATGCGCTACCCGCTCCAGAAGAAGGACACCTCCTTCGAGTATCTGAGGACGGTAGCTCACCTTCGTGCCCGCACCAACACCTTCGGAGCCATCTACAGGCTCCGCAGCCAGATGGCCTACGCCATCCACCAGTATTTCCACGACAAAGGATTCGTCTACCTCAACACTCCCCTGATCACCGAGTCCGACGCCGAAGGCGCAGGCCAGATGTTCCAGGTCACCACGCTCGACCTTGGCAACGTTCCCAAGAACAAGAAGGGTCAGCCCGACTACAAGCAGGACTTCTTCGGCAAGATGACCAGCCTCACGGTAAGCGGTCAGCTCGAAGGTGAACTCGGAGCCACAGCCGTAGGCGAAATCTACACCTTCGGCCCCACTTTCCGCGCCGAGAATTCCAACACCCCGCGCCACCTCGCAGAGTTCTGGATGATCGAGCCGGAGATGGCCTTCTACGACATAGGGGACAACATGGACCTCGCCGAAGACTTCATCAAGAGCCTCGTCAAGTATGCTCTCGACAACTGCCGCGACGACATCCAGTTCCTTAACGACCGCTACGACAATACCCTTCTGGAGCGTCTCGAGGGCGTGATCGGCACCGAATTCGTCCGTCTGCCCTACACTGAGGGTATCGAGATCCTCAAGGCGGCAGTCGCAGCCGGCCACAAATTCGAGTACCCCGTAGACTGGGGCATCGACCTGCAGAGCGAGCACGAGCGCTACCTCGTGGAGGAGCACTTCAAGAGGCCCGTCATCCTCACGGACTACCCCAAAGACATCAAGGCCTTCTACATGAAGCAGAACGAAGACGGAAAGACCGTCCGCGCGATGGACGTCCTCTTCCCGAAGATCGGCGAGATCATCGGCGGATCCGAGCGTGAGGCCGACCTCACCAAGCTCGAGAACCGCATCACGGAACTTCACATGAAGCGCGACAACCTCGAGTGGTACCTCGACACCCGCCGCTTCGGCACCTGCCCCCACAGCGGCTTCGGCCTCGGTTTCGAGAGGCTCCTTCTCTTCATCACGGGCATGCAGAACATCCGTGACGTCATCCCGTTCCCGCGTACCCCAAAGAATGCAGAATTTTAATCGACAATCAGTCAGTTGTTTTGCCGTCGCTATCGCTTCGCGACCCTAGTCCGGGAAAATGCGAGACAAAACAACTGACTGCTTGTCAATACAATAAGAATATGTTAGTTATCGGTATCGCCGGAGGATCCGGCAGTGGCAAGACCACGGTAGTAAGGGCAATCACCCAGAACCTCAAGGGTGAGAGCGTAGTGACGATTCCCCTGGACTCGTACTACAAAGACTCCAGCGACCTCACTGACGAGGAAAAGCGGGTCCACAACTTCGACCATCCCGACGCCATCGACTGGGAACTCATCTGCCAGCAGCTCAAAGAGCTCAAGCATGGCAAGAGCATCGAGCAGCCCGTCTACTCCTACATCTCCTGCAGCCGCAGCAAGACCGAGACGGTCCATGTCGACCCTGCAGACGTAATCATCATCGAGGGTATCCTTGTGTTCACCTGCCCGGAACTCCGCGACCAGATGGACATCAAGATCTTCGTCGACGCCGACGATGACGACCGTCTGATGAGGGTTATGACCCGCGACATAGTCGAGCGCGGCAAGGACGTCCGCTGGGTTATCGAGCGCTACGAGCGCACCGTCAAGCCGATGTACCTCCAGTTCATCGAGCCAAGCAAGCGCTACGCCGATATCATCATCCCCCAGGGCGGCCACAACAAAGTCGCCATCGACGTGATCATCAACACTATCCGCAAGGAGCTCAAGGAGCAGAAATAAGCTCTCCCCCAGGCACTATGCGCGACAACCTTATAGGGATACTTGTCACCGTGAGCGTACACCTCGCGGTGACTCTCGTTTTGCTCCTGACGGTTGTCACGCCCGGGCTCAGGCGCGAGCAGACACGGATCCTCTTCGACTACTCCAAAGAGAATCCTGTCGAGAAGCTTGAAAAGGAAATCGAGCGCAGGAAGGCCGCCAACGACCGCGTGGAGCGCATGCTCCGCGAGGCGGGCGTAAGGCCCGAAAGCGAGCCTATGCGCAATGTCACCGTGAATCGCAGCGAACTCAAGGACGACCGCGGGACCGACGCCGAGAAGCTCTACCGCGACGCCGAGCGGATCACAAAACAGTACCGCGACAACATGAACCGGAAGTCGGAAGACTTCTCGGCTCTCGCAGCTCCCAAACCCAAAGAAAAGCCGCAGCAGGAGCAGACAAATGTGTATCGCGGCCCCTCAGTCCTTTCTTACTCAGTCGGAGATCGCAAGGGCAGCTACCTCCCCATCCCCGCCTACAAATGCATCGGCGCCGGCGAAGTCACCGTCATCGTTACCGTCAACGCCGCCGGCGATGTCACAGACGCGAAGATCCAGGACGGAGTCTCGTCCGAAGACAGGTGCCTCAGAGACTACGCTCTCGGCGCCGCAAAAAGAAGCCGGTTCTCGCGAAGCAAGACCGGCACTCCAAAGGAAATAGGCAATATAGTCTACAGTTTTATCGCCCAATAGCGGCGGCGAACACATCGTCTATCTGAAGGTAGAGGTGGTAGAAGGCATTGTCTCCGAGCTTGGAGTAGCGCCCCACCAGGGCCTTGATCTGAGTCATCATATAACTCTTCGACTCTTCCCACTCCCCTTTCGCGGGCACAAGCCCGTCGTGCACGCGCGCATACTCGAGGAACTGCCGCTCGAGCCCGACTCCGTCGAGGTACCTGAGCAGAGCGCCGTAATCGTCGATCGACGACAGTTCAGCCTTGTGGGCATCGAAAAAGGCCGACGAGAAGCGCATCGTGGTCGCCTTGCGGTTGCACTTGATGTAGAAATCGCTTGCGCGGGTAGTGTCGATCGGCACGAAAACGTCGGGCAGGATCCCGCCCTTGGAGACCTTCATGCTGTCGGACTCGACCATCTCGGCCTCGCCGTAGCGCTTGTAGACCTCCAGCGCATAGTCGGGCGTGTAGGGTTTCTGGAGACATCTGCCCGAAGGGGTGTAGAAGCGCGCTACCGTCAGGCGCACGCCGCTCCCGTCCGTGAAGAAGACCGGCTCCTGCACAAGGCCCTTGCCGAACGAACGGCGGCCGTAGATGAGCCCGCGGTGGTTGTCCTGGATGGCGCCGGCGAAGATCTCGCTTGAAGAAGCGGAGCCCTCGCTGATGAGTACCTTCAGACGCACGTCCTTGAGCGCTCCCCTGCCATCGGCCGTGTAGTCCTCGCGCTTGCGGTGAAGGCCTTCCAGATAGACTATCGTATCGCCCTTCTGGAGGAAGGCGTTGGAGAGCAGCAGGGCCTGGTCGAGGTAGCCGCCTGAGTTGTCGCGGATATCCATGATCAGCTCCTTCATCCCCTCGCCCTGAAGCTTGGCTGTCGCTTCCGTGAACTCCTTGAAGGTAGTCCGCGCGAATTTCGAAAGACGCACGTAGCCGGTAGTATCGCCCACCATGAAGGCGGCGTCGATGCTGTGGGTAGGAATCTTGCCCCTTGTGATTTCGAAAGGAATGATCTCGGTGTCACGTTTGACGGTGACGGTGACCTTGGTGCCGGCATGACCGCGCATGCGGCGTACCATGCTGTCCTGGGGGTACTGACGGCCGGCAATCTGTACGGTGTCGACCTTCAGGAGCCTGTCTCCCGGCATCAGCCCGACCTTCTCTGACGGACCGCCCGGAATGACCTCGATCACGACAGCAGTGTCGTTGGGCACGTTGAACTGGATGCCGATGCCGTCGAATCCGCCCGCGAGGCTCGTCTCCGACTCCTCCAGCTCCTGCGGAGGCAGGTAGACGGAGTGAGGGTCGAGCTGGGCGAGCACGGCGGTGACTGCGGCATCGGTCACCTTCTGCCGGTCTACGCTGTCGACATAGTTCTCGTCGATCTTCTGAAGGATAAGGTTGAGTTTGCGCCAGTCCTGATACTCGGTGCGGAGCGTGTTCCTGCGCTCGAACATCTTCTGGACCGTGAGCACACCCATCGCGCCCACGACTATCCCCGCAATCGCGACCGCAATCCCCGCGAAATTCCCCTTACTCATCCTTGATGTCGAGCTGTTCGCACTCTACGCCTGCGCTCTTGAGCAGGTCGATACCGTCGGTAATCCTGTAAAGGTCCTTGTAGACCACCCTGCGTATTCCTGCCTGGATGATGAGCTTGGCGCACTCCATGCAGGGAGAGGCAGTC
Source organism: uncultured Bacteroidales bacterium (assembly GCA_946546175.1). GTDB lineage: Bacteria > Bacteroidota > Bacteroidia > Bacteroidales > UBA932 > Cryptobacteroides. The sequence goes on along the minus strand of CAMNNY010000110.1, from coordinate 8,940 downwards.
ACATAGAGGGTAGCGCCTTCGGAGCTGTTGCCCGACTTCGCCACTTTGGTGATGGCATTGGCCTCGGCGTGAAGCACGTAGGGCTTGGTGACGTCGTTTTCGTCTTCGCACTGATTCTCGAAGCCCGAGGGCGTTCCGTTGTAGCCGTCGGAGATGATCATGCGGTCCTTGACGAGCAGGGCGCCCACCTGGCGGCGCTTGCAGTAGGAGTTCTTTGCCCAGACCTGGGCCATCTCCAGATATCTTTCGTCGAACTTGTTCATTATTTGGAGTCTTTCAGATACAGATAACGTTTGATGCTGCGCTTGGGAGTGCGTTCGAAGTCTTCCTTGAGGAACTCCATCTTGCGGATATGGGCGTAGTTGGGAAGCAGCGTGTTGATCTCGGGGATGCTGCTGCGGAGTTTGCCTTCGAGATCTTCGGCTTCAATCCCGTCCTGGACCGCTCCCGCATAGTCGGGGTAGATGATAGCTGTCAAGCCGCCGTTTTCTTCGACTACGAGCGACTCTACCACGTACTGGACGTTGTTGATCACGGCTTCGAGCTCTTCCGGATAGATATTCTGACCGTTGGCGGAAAGGATCATACACTTCAGACGGCCCCTCAGATAGAGGTAGCCCTTCTTGATTACTCCCATGTCGCCGGTTCGGAACCAGCCGTCTTCGGTAAAAGCCGCGGCCGTAGCTTCAGGATTGCGGTAGTAGCCGAGGAACACGTTGGGGCCTTTGACCTGTACCTCGCCCGGTATCTTCTCGGGATCGGGCGAATCGATGCGGATCTTGCACCCTGCGACCGCCTTGCCCGAAGAGCCGACCTTGGACCTGTTCCAGTGCGAATAAGTGATGATCGGGGCACATTCGGTCATGCCGTAACCGACCGTGAAGGGGAAGCGCATCTTGTGGAAGAACTTCTCCACTTCGGGGTTGACTGCCGCTCCGCCCAGAATCACTTCTTCGAAATTGCCTCCGAACGCACTGACTACCCTCTTGCGGATAGCGCGACGGACTACATTGCCCAGGAAAGGGACTCCGAAGAAGAAGCGGAACTTGCTCATCATCGGCTTGATCTGGTTCTTGTAGACCTTCTCGATGATAAGCGGCACGGAGATGATCACCGAAGGGTGGATCTCCTGGAAAGCGGCCATGATGACCTTCGGACTCGGAGTCTTGGTCAGGAAATGGGTGTGGGCGCCTATGCACCTCTCGAAGAGGAACTCGAACATCATCCCGTACATGTGGGCGCACGGCAGCATCGAGACCATCTCGCTGGTGCAGTCCATCTGGGGCTCGGCGTCATTGGCGGCGAACTCCACGTTGGCGATCAGCGCCCTGTAGGGGATCATCACGCCCTTGGAGAATCCGGAAGTTCCGGAAGTGTAGTTGATCATCGCCAGTTCCTCCGGAGAGTCTCTGTAGTAGTCGATATCTTCAGGACGCAGACCGGAGGCGTATTTGGTATGGAAGTCGGATATGAGCTTGCCTCTTTGCTCCGACAGGTCTCCCAGGGTCGAAGACAGAATCTCAAATCCCGACAGACTGACCACTCCCAGAAGCGACGACAATTTGTCGTGGTCGAGTTTGGGCCAGATGGCATCGTCGATGAAGAGCACCTTGGCCTCGGAATGGATCACCAGGTCTACTATATTGGTCGGGTTGAATTCGTGAAGGATCGGTACGGGGACTGCGCCATAGGTCATGGCGGCAAGGAAACTGACGCCCCAGTTAGCCTGGTTGCGTCCGCAGATGGCAATACGGTCTCCTGGATTCACACCATAAAGCTTGAAATGGATGTGGATGATCGCTATGCGCTCAGCCAGCATCGCGTAGTTCATCGTCTCTCCCTTGTAGTTTGAGAGAGCCGGCCGCCACCAGTTTTCCCGGAAGCTGCGCTCGAACTGCTTGTTAAGTGAATCGATTTTAAGCATATCAATAGGTTCTGTACACGTCGAATTTAAGTTCGTTCTTTGTCCACGACAGCTGGCAGTCGTCGGCGAGCACCACGGCCTTCACGGCTTTGGCCGGCCAGTAGTGGAGTTTCTGCCTGACTTCGGAAGACATAAAATGCTTCACCGCATCCTCGCTTCCCATAATCAGCCAGTTGCCGATACATGCTGAATGGCTGTCGTCGGCAAGGGAATAAGCCTGCCCGAAAAGAGCGGGAACGAAGCCCCTGTAGATGTTGAAGCGTACGTTGTGCGAGACGAGCGGCTTTGCAGGCCTTACGAGCACTACTTCTTCGCCCTTCCAGACGACTTTGGCGACCTCCTTGATGTCGGTCTCCTCAGCCCACTTGAGAGGGTCGGTGCCGGTCGCTTTCCCAAGCTGGTTACAGGTGTTGGTGAAGCGGTTGAGCCCGCCGTTGGCGTCGAGGTTTTTCTTACGGGCTTCGATCAGGGACTCAACAGAAAATACGGGCTGGTCGATCGCGTAGGTCGTGCCCTGAGGCAGTACCGACGGCAGCTTGCTCTCGCCGTAGCCCTGTTCTTCGAATACGGCGGCAGACTTGGAGTAGTCGTCGGGGTAGACCGTACGCACTTCGTAGCTGAGGTAGACTCCCCTTCCGGCAGGCTCCGCGCCCGTGAGGTGCATCACCGTCCAATCGCTGTAGCCCTTGATAAAGCCAAGCAGCTGTTTACGGCTGACGTATTTGGAGAGAACGTCCTTGGGGAGGAGGTTGCCGATGGCATCGTTGCGGAAGATCACCACGTCGCCTTTCGAGGGCGCTTTCTCGAGAGCTTCGGGCATTCCTGCCACCTCGAGCACGGATGTATGGGCGTCCATATGCCTCTCGGCCGCATCGAGGATGGGATCGGAAGAGCAGACAAGGAGGACACTGCGCTTGGATACTCCGGCCGGCGACTGGACGATGCGCGCATGCAGGTCGTAGAAAGCTGATTCTTCGATAAGGGCTGCGGCCTGCTTTGCATCAGACTGCGAACGGCCGAGGTCGACGGCTATCATCGGCACGAGGCTTCCGACGTAGTGGTACGAGATCACCGTCTTACAGTCGGAGAGTTTGCCGTAGAAGAGCTCGCGGAAGATGCTTCCCGAATCGAAAAGATTCTCAAGTCCGGGCGCCAGTTTCTCGCAGACGATCACCCCGCATGCGTCTGAGGGCACATACGACAGGAGCTCGAAGCCCTTCACTTCAGAGTTGTCGGAAGAACTGCTTCCCGCGCAGGAGCACAGGAATAAAACTGCCGCGAAGGCGGCGAGGATCTTGATCCAGGTTTTAGGCATACGCTACAAATATAACAATAATAAATATTTTTTATATTTGCCTTGTTATGCAAAACAATAAAGGTATTCCGAGGAAGTTTTTCGACTTCCCGGTTCAGATAGTACATTTCGTAGGAATCCCGGTATTTTTCCTGCTTTTTATCCTGATCTATGATCCGGCCGGCATCGTCGATTTCCTCGACGAGGGTGGCGTCTATATGGAGTTCAACGTCACGATCCTGGCCTGCATCCTGCTTCTGGTGCTGGTAGGGACCAGACTCGCTTTCTTCTTCCTGCGCAAGGTGATGGACCCGACTCCTCTTGCCTACGCCGGATGGTGCCTTGCGGAAGTCTTCCTTTTCTCGTGTTTCGGCGCCATGTATATGGCCCTGATCACCCACGGTCAGGAAGTCCAGTACAACTATTTCGCCATTCTGCCGCGCAGCATCGTGGATTTCACCGGAGTGCTGATATGGCCCTATCTCCTTATCGAGATGGGAACTCTGATCAAAGCCCTGCGTCTCGAGGCTGAGCAGAGTGTCGCCGAAGACAACCTGATCCGTTTCAAGGATTCGAACCAGAAACTCAAGCTGGCCGTGGCCGTCGGCTCCGTGCTCTACGTAGAGGCCAACGAGAACTATGTCAACATAGTCTATCTCGACGGAGAGACCCTCAGGAAGTACCAGCTCCGCTCTTCGATGAAGCGCCTCGAGGAGCTCCTCCACAAAAACGGCCTGCGCCGCTGCCAGAGGGCCTACTACGTCAATCCTTCCCACATCAAGGTCCTGAGAAAAGACCAGGCCGGCTTTATCTTCGCCGACCTGGACACTGCTGGATGCCCGCCGATTCCTGTCTCCAAGACCTACTACGACGAGCTTGCCAAATTGCTTTAGGACTACTCTGTCCTGATGCTTCCCACTCCACGCACCGACGGGCGGATGATTGCCGCCTCGAGCCTGCGCGCGTCGATATCGCCTGCACCGTTGATGGTGAGGACAGCCTTGTCGGCAGCGCCGGCAAGCTTCACATCGCCCGCACCGTTGATGGTAACGTCGATCGTGCGTACTGCAAGGCCCTCGAGCTCGATGTCGGCTGCACCGTTGCACTTCACGGTTACGTTCTCAGCCTCAACCCCGTTGATTTCTACGTCGGAAGCGCCGTTGAGGGTGATGGCGAGGTCGCGCACGGCCTTGACTCCCCTCTTGCACTCCATGTCGACTGCACCGTTGACGGTGAGCTCGGACAGACGGTCGGAGGTTACGTAGATCTTGACATCCTTGAACGAACGGATTTTCTTGTCGTCAGACTTGACGGTGACCGACTCTCCGTCCTGCTGCACGATGATATGGTCCATATATTTGTCGGAGGCCACGATCACTATCCCGGGATCGCCCGTTTCGTAGGTTATATCGACCGGAATGTTGATTGTGAGCGCATCGAAAGGTGCGAGGTTTTCGGTACGGGTCCCGCCGGTGCCTGAGGTTGAAGTCGATCCGTTGGATCCGGTAGCGCTGAAATTACATGCTGAAAGAGCGGCAAGTACGATAGCTGCAGTCATGATGATGTGTTTCATATAAGTTCTTTAAGATTAATACCAAGGAGATTTGCACGTTTGATCAGTTCGGGGAGTTCTTCCGTGATGAATTTCTGCTTCTCCGCGCTGAGGATGGCCTCACGTGCGTTTTCGCTGACGAAGAAGCCGATTCCCCTCTTCTGGAAGATGACTCCGCGGTCGGTGAGTTCGTCGTAGGAACGTGCGACGGTGTTGGGGTTGACCCCTATGGTGGCCCCCCACTCGCGCACCGAAGGAATCCTGGCGCCGGGCTCAAGCTTGCCCGAGAGGATCTGCTCGCAGATATCGTCTGCTATCTGGAGATAAATAGGTTTGTTCTCGTTGAATTCCATAGGCTCTAATGTTGGATAGTCCGCATACGCAGGTAAGTAAGTCCGAGAACTACGAGAAGTTCGAGCACCATCAGGGCATATGCCCATCCGATGAAGACCCTGAAGGCCTTATCGGGGTCGGGATCGAGGTTTTGGAGCCACACGGCGAGATCCCCGCCCATAGACAGCGAGAATGAAGACAAGACGATGAGGACCAACACCACTATGCCGAACAGGCTGAGCAGGGTAAGCCCGACCTTGCCTTTTTTGAAATACATCGACCCGAGGGTGAATGCCAGCACATAGAAGCACCAGTTGAGCGCCAATGCCCATCCGGGGTGTACTCCGTGAGAGTCAAACTCGGCCGCCGAGGCGAAATCCGACAGGATTGTGCGGTACTGGCTCAGAAGAGGTGTCCCGTAAGTCTTGGGGAATACGAACCCCATGACGAGATCGGATCCCATATAGAGAACTGCCAGGCAGACAGGAAGCACGATGCATGTGATCAGCACCATCGAGAGCCACTTCTCGAGGGTGGAGGCGGGCAGCATCAGGAAGGCTGAGCCGGAGCGCTTGTCAGTAAGAGGGCCGTATACCTTGACCGGGAACACTGCAACCGCCACGAAGACGGCTATGATCAAAGACAGTCCCCTGTAGGCGCTGAAGCCTGCACCCGAGCCGAAACTGTGCGCCGGGCCAATAAGAGAGAACAGCTGGTAAAGCACGTAAAAAGCAACCGGGAGCAGCCCGAGGATGAGGAGCGACAGGCCGAAATTGTCTTTTGCACGGCCGAGGTCATAGACGAAGTATTTGCCAAACCTTTTGGCGGAAAAAACATTACTCATGGCTGAAAATGGCTTTGATAAGTTCTTTGTTGCTGTGGGCGGCATTGAAAAGCGCCTCGACGTTGACTTTGCTGAGCTTGCCCGAAGTGTTGGGGCGCACCTGGATGAATCCGCCCGGGAGCTGCTCCGAATAGAGAGAGTCTTCGTGGAGTTCCCTGCCGTAGTCGAAATAGAGTTTCTCGCCGATGAGGTCGACGGAGGCATTGAGCAGCACATCGCAGCGGTCGAGAATCACTATCGGGTCGATAATGTTTTCGAGGTCGCGGACCTGATGCGTGCTGATGACGATGGTAGAGTCCTCGCGGGTGTATTTCATGAGAGCGGCGCGGAACTGGGCCTTCGAAGGAATGTCGAGACCGTTGGTCGGCTCGTCCATCAGAAGGTAGCGGGTGCCGGCAGCGAGCGCGAAGGCTATGTAGCATTTTTTGAGCTGCCCGGCAGACATCGTGTTCATCTTCTGCGAAGGGTCGGTTTCAAACTCCGCGATGATAGCGGCAAACTTTTGCGCATCGTAATTGGGACGGAACCTGCCTTCGGCCGCAGCCCACTTCGACGCGGTGGTCGGAAGCGGGGCTACCTCGTCGGGAAGGTAGCAGATCTCCTCGAGAAATGCCGGGGTGCGCATCCAGGGAGCGACACCGTCGGTGAGGATGGTCCCGCGCTGGGGCTTTTTGAGCCCGCAGAGGAGAGTAAGGAGCGTTGTCTTGCCCACCCCGTTCTCTCCGAGCAGGCCGTAGATCTTACCCGGCTCGAGGGTCATTGAGATGTGGTCCAGCACGTTTTTGGAGCCGTAGCTGAAGCCGAGATCGTGGATTTCAATCATATTTTTAGCGTGTATTAGTTTAATAGTACACTGCAAATGTACCGCATTTTTTTGAATATGCAATACCAAAAGGCAAAAAAATATTTTTTATCTTTGGTAGTTATGAAGAAACTGAAGCATTCTGCGTTGATACTTGTGCTGGCTTTGTGCGCCATGCTTCCGGCCCCGGCACAAGCCCCAAACAGCAACCCGCTTGGTCTGGACGGGACCTGCTATGCCCTCTACAAAGAAGCTGAAAAGCAAATCGGCAAAGCCGGTTTCACCCCCGCCAACGAGCTCTTCCGCCAGGCGGCAATCGAAAAGAAAGACGACAAAGCCATGGTCCTCTACTATGTGGAGATACTCAAGGACCTTGTCGCAAGACCCGGCACAGAAGATTCAGAAGTCGATGCGGCCCGCGAGAACGTAAAACGCATCGCAGAAGAAAAGAAGCTGAAATACTATTTCTACCAGTCTTACAAACTCTCCCAGGAGTACTACACCCAACGCGGCGAAGCCTACCACGCCATGCTGCTGATGCAGGAAATGCAGCAATACGCGATCCTTGACGGCGACCCCTACGGACTTTGGAACAGCTCGAAGTACCTTGCCGACATGTATATCCGGCAGAACGACTACATCAGCGCGAAGCCCCATATCGTGAGCGCAATCCAGCTCTACAACACAACCGACGATCTTTCCATCAAGGCCGAGTCGCCGACCCGCCTCTACTGCGACCTCGCCGACACCTACCCCATCGCGTCCGATTCCGTGCGCATCAACGTGGCAGCGGCAATGGCCGGAGCCAAATCACGCATGGACACCCTCAGAGGGCGCTACTACCGCCTGAGACTTGCAGCCCTCGACGAAGACGACGCGAACTACGAGCGTCTGCGCGCGCTCTGCATGAAGGATCCGGAATTCGCAAAAATCTCACCCGACGCCGAGCTGTTTTTCTCGCTGATCGACGCCACCCGCGACGGAAGCATCCTCCAGCGCGAAGAAGACATTTTCAAACTCTCCACGGTCCGCGAGATGAAGGTCATCGCCAATCTCTGCGAGAACAAGGGCTACAAAGACTTCGCATTCGGAGTCGAGAAAATGCTTGTCAACTACATGGAGGGCGTGATCTCCGATACCAATCTTTCGCGTATTTCCGAACTGGACGTGAGCATGGGCAAGGCCGCGCTCAACGCCGAGCTCGTCACCAAGGAGCAGCAGCTCTCGAGGATTTCATATATCCTTGCGATACTGATGGGAGTCATACTGGTCGCGGTGCTCGTGTTCTCGGTCATCCACATCAACCAGCTCAAAAAGTCCAAGGAGAAAGACGCCAAGCAGATCGCCGAACTCAAGGAAGCCAACGAGAAGGTCAGGCTGGCCGATGCCGCCAAGACCCGCTTCGTCCAGAACATGAGCCACGAAGTCCGCACCCCGCTCAACGCCATCGTGGGCTTCTCACAGTTGCTCTCTCTGCCCGACGGCTCGCTCAGCCCCGAAGAAAAAGACGAATTCGCCGGCCATATAGTCAACAACACCAAGATGCTGACCATGCTCCTCGACGACATCCTCAACGCCTCGGCGATGGACAGCGGCAAGTACCGCATCACCTACGAAGACGGTGAGAAGAACTTCATGTGTGAGTCAGCAATCTCCAGCGCGGAGCACCGCCTCCAGCCCGGCGTGAAGATGTACTACGATCCCGAGGATCCAGCGCCGTTCACCTTCCGGACCGATCCCAGGCGCGTGCAGCAGATCATCATCAACCTGCTCACCAACTCCTGCAAGCATACGGTCGAAGGCGAGATACGCCTTTCGAGTTCTCTCACCGAGAACCCTGGCTACGTCACCTTCTCAGTGACCGACACGGGCAGCGGAGTTCCCGCCGACCAGGCCGAGAAGATCTTCGAGCGCTTCACCAAACTCAACGAATTCGTACAGGGCACGGGCCTCGGTCTCAGTATCTGCCGCGACATAGCCTCCCGCATGGGGGCAAAGGTTTTCCTCGACACTACCCACAAAGGCCCCGGAGCACGCTTCGTCTTCATGGTCCCCATCCATCCCGAAGAACGATGAAACGTCTGACCGTCATATTGTTGCTTCTGCTCGCCGCCGTCTGTTCGGTGCGCGCGCAAAACAACCCGTATGGTATCGACAACGTCTGCTACGAGTACTTCCAGATATGCGAGGG
>CAMNNY010000109.1 GCA_946546175.1 uncultured Bacteroidales bacterium | reverse complement strand
AGCAGCGAGATTATGCCTTTGGTGATGATGGCGTCGCTGTCGGCGGTGAAGTACAAAAGGCCGTCCTTTACCTCACAGTCCAACCAAACTCTTGACTGGCAGCCGTTTATCAGACGGTCTTCAGTCTTCTTATCCTCCGGGAAAGGCTCAAGGTTCTTCCCCAGGTTTATGATATACTCGTACTTGTCGAGCCACTCGTCGAACATCGCGAAATCGTCGACAATCGCCTGTTTTGCTTCTTCTAATGTCATCTTCCTTTTATTGTTTCAATAGCGTAATGGCTCTATTCAAAGCCGAGATAAACTGTTTGGCCTCTTCCAGGGTGTTATACGGGGCGAAAGAAGCGCGGACCATTCCGGTGACTCCATAACGCGTCATCAGCGGCTGGGCACACATGTGACCGGAACGGACTGCTATCCCCATTTTATCAAGCACGAGGGCAAGATCTTCGTGGTGAACCCCCGTCACAGAGAAGGAGAAAAGCGGAATTTTTTGTCCCAAATCCTGCGTTGTTCCACGTAGAACAATTCGCTCGTCGGAGGTGAGAGCGTCATAGACGAAAGCCTTGATTTTATCCTGCTCAAGTGCCACCAGGGGGTCTCTGGAGTCGATTACAGTATTGATGGCAGGGACAAAAGTAGGCACAGAATTGATGTTGGGAGTACCAGCCTCAAACTTAAACGGCAGGGCTGCGTACGTGGAACGTTCCCACGAAACGGTGTCGATCATCTCTCCCCCACCCATGAACGGATCCATCTGCTCCAGCCACTTCTTCTTGGCATAAAGAACACCGGTGCCCGTCGCAGCATACATCTTATGCCCCGAGAAAGCGAAGAAATCGCAGTCGAGCTCGGTCACATCCACGGAAACGTGGGCAACCGACTGTGCTCCGTCGACCAGCACCGGAATGCCGTGAGAATGGGCCAGAGCTATGATCTGCCCTATCGGATTGATAAGCCCGAGGACATTGGAGATATGGGCGACACAGATAAGCTTTGTACGCTCGGAAATAAGTTCCGGGAGTTTTTCGACCTCCAGCCTGCCGGTATCGTCTATCGGGAGTACGACTATCTTCGAGCCCTTTCTGGAGCAAAGAAGCTGCCAAGGTATGATATCAGAATGGTGCTCCGACTCAGCTATGATAATATCGTCACCTTGTGACAAAAACTTGTCTCCAAAAGAGTGGGCCACGAGGTTGATCGATGCAGTCGTCCCGGAAGTGAAAACTATCTCTTCCGGGCTCCCGGCACCGATAAACTGGCGCACTTTCTCGCGCGAGCGCTCAAAAGCGTCGGTGGCTTCAGAAGAGAGCGCATGCACCGCCCTGTGGATATTGGCGTTGCGCCTGAGCATAGAAGTAGACAATGCATCGGCAACTGCAACCGGCCTCTGGCTTGTGGCCGCACTGTCGAGATAAACGAGAGGTTTACCGTAGACCTCCCGCTCAAGAACCGGGAATTGCTGTCTGAATTCTGAGGGCGTCATAGCATCTGAAGGGCGGACTTGATGATTTCCTCAACCTTGGCGGCAGGGTGCGACTTAAGCACGGCCTGAACAGCCTTGGAGGCATTGGGCTTGGTGAAGCCCAGCATGACAAGGGCCGTGGTGGCTTCTTCGGCCGCAGCGCTGGTCTCCGGGATGAAGAGAGCGTCGCTTGCCGTACCTTCGCCCTTGATAATTTTGTCTTTAAGCTCAAGGATCATCCTCTGGGCTGTCTTCAGGCCTATACCCTTCACGCTCTTGATGACACTGACGTTCTCCGAAAGGATGGCCGAACGGAGTTCTTCCGAACTAAGCGAAGAAAGTATCATCCTGGCGGAATTGACTCCTACGCCCGACACTCCGATCAGGGTTTCGAAAAGGGCGCGCTCGTCTTTCGACGAAAAACCATAGAAAAGCTCCGTGTCGGAGTTGGTCTGCAGGTGGTGATACACATACACCTTGGCAGCCTCTTTGCCTTCAAGGGCCGCATAAGTCTGGAGCGAGATCTCCATTGAGTACCCAATCCCCTGATTGTCAATTACAACCTGGGTTGGAGAAAGTTCAGCTATCTTGCCGGAAATATAGTCTATCATAATACTGTCGTTATCTTCCGAAATATACTAAAAGTACTGAAATATCCGAAGGGGACACACCTGAAATCCTGGACGCCTGCGCAATGGTCGCCGGCTTGTAGCGCTCAAGTTTCTGCCGACACTCGATACTGAGCCCAGAGACTCTCGAAAAGTCGAAACCGTCGGGTATTCTCAGGTTCTCCAGATGATTAACCTTCTCCGCATTGCGCTTTTCCCTGTCGATATAGCCCTTGTATCTGATCGATATCTCTACCGACTCGACTACGTCGGCCGGGTAAGAAGTTCCATGTGGAACAAATTCGAGAAGGTCGGCGAGGGCCACTTCCGGACGGGCCGCCACATCCGCAATCTTCTTGGACTCCGTAAGGGGCGCGGAGCCTTTCGACTCGAGGTAGGAATTGACCTTATCAGCCTTGAGATTGTGAGAATAGCAATACTCCTCCAACTGGTCGGCGGCAGAGTATTTCGCGACGCAGGCCTCGTAGCGCTCCTTCGAAGCAAGGCCTATCTTGTAGCCGAGAGGAGTAAGCCGGCGGTCGGCATTATCCTGCCTTAGGAGTATCCTGTACTCCGCACGCGAAGTGAACATTCTGTAGGGTTCGTCGACTCCCTTGGTGATAAGGTCGTCGATAAGTACCCCGATATAGGCTTGGTCGCGCCGCAGAATGAAAGGCTCGGAGCCGGAGAGCTTCAGGTGAGCGTTAATTCCTGCCATAAGTCCCTGAGCAGCAGCTTCTTCGTATCCGGTGGTACCGTTTATTTGTCCCGCGAAATACAGGCCTTCGAAGTCTTTGAGTTCGAGGGTTGCCTTCAGCTGAGTGGGGTCGAAATAATCATACTCGACAGCATAAGCCGGACGGTAGATCCTGGCATGCTCCATCCCCTCGATACGGTGGAGAGCGTCGAGCTGTACCTCCATCGGTAGCGATGAAGAAAAGCCCTGGAGATAGTATTCGTTGGTATGCTCCCCTTCCGGCTCCAGGAAAAGCTGGTGGCTGTCGTTGTCGGGGAAAACACGGAGCTTGTCTTCGATACTCGGACAGTAGCGCGGTCCCCTGCCGGAGATCACTCCGGTGAAGAGGGGTGAATCCTTGAATCCGGCACGCAGTGCCTCATGGACATGTTCGTTGGTGTGGAGGATGTAACAGGGCTTTTGGACTCCTTCGCGCTGGACTTTCGACGGCTCGCTCAGGAAAGAGAATCTCTCCGGCGAAGGATCGCCCAGCTGCAGAGGCAGCACGGAAGTATCGACCGAAGTGATGTCGATTCGCGGCGGCGTGCCCGTCTTCATCCTGCCGGTCCGGACCCCGAGCGCCTTCAGCTGCTCGGTCAGTCCGTACGAAGCGTCTTCGCCGATACGGCCGCCGATAAGCTGACGTCGGCCCACGAAGAGTTTGCCGCCAAGGAACGTGCCTGCGGTAAGGATAACGGCCTGAGAGTTGAAAATCCGTCCTGATTTTGTACGTACTCCGCGGATTTTTTGATTCTCGAAAAGGAATTCGACCGCTATATCCTCGTAAATATTTAATAATGAGCTATTTAGCAAAATCTGCCGCCAGTTGTCCGAAAATGCTATTTTGTCGCACTGCGCCCTGGGGCTCCACATTGCAGGCCCTTTTGAGCGATTGAGCATCCTGAACTGGAGAGTCGAGCGGTCGGTGACGATTCCGGAGTATCCGCCGAGCGCGTCGATCTCGCGGACGATCTGTCCTTTGGCTATCCCGCCGACAGCCGGATTGCACGACATCTTTGCAAAGGCTAGCGCATCCATCGTGATAAGCAGCACCGACGAACCGAGTGTCGACGCCGCCATCGCAGCCTCGCACCCGGCGTGTCCGCCGCCAACCACTATGATGTCGTACTCCCCTTTCACTTCAGACCTTCCCTGAGCTTAAGATAATAGTTTTCCTTCGAGCGCATTGTCTTGATCTCTTCCTCGGTGTGGTCGTCGTAGCCTACCAGATGGAGGATGCCATGGACCATGACGCGGTTGAGTTCGTCGGAGAACTCGGTGCCGTAGTAGGCGGCATTCTCACGGACACTGTCTATGCTGATAAAGAGGTCGCCGCTGAGCACGTTCTTCTCGCAGTAGTCGAAGGTGATGATGTCGGTGAAGTAGTCGTGCTGGAGATACTTCATATTGACGTCGAGGATATAATTATCAGAACAGAAGATTATGTTAATATCTCCCAACTTTCTGATCTCGCTCTCAGCGACAGTCTTAAGCCACTTGTTGTTGAAAGCCCTACCCTTGAGTTCGAACTTTATGTCTTCGCAAAAATACCTGATCATAGTCCATAACACTAAAAAGACGCACAAAAGTACAACTATTAAATCTAAAAATTGGATTAAAAGAGAATAATTTTTACCTTTGAGGGAAATCGCAAAATACAGACAAAAGATATGGAAGTAAAGAAAACACCAAAGGCAAGCCTCGAAAACAAACGGCTTCTTTTCGTGGAGCTGGGACTTGTCGTAGCGCTCGGCGTGGTCTATGGAGCATTCTCCTTCAGTACCGCCGACAAACAGACCTCGCTTCTCGACGCCGGCCCTCAGCAGGTGATTGAGGAGGAAATCATCCCTATTACCCAGGAGACTCCTCCCCCGCCGCCCGAGACCCCTAAGGTTCCAGTCCTTTCAGACCAGATCGATATCATCGACGACGACATCAAGGTCGACGACAATATCATCAACCTCGAAGACGACGAAGATCTCGGAGTAGAGATCATGGAGTATGTAGAAGGACCTGAAGAAGAGGAGATCGAAGAGGAAGCTATCCCCTTCCAGCTCGTTGAGCAGAAGCCCTCGTTCCGCGGAGGCGATGCCAACCAGTTCTCAAAGTGGGTCAACGAAAGGCTGGTCTATCCCGAAATCGCCAAGGAAAACGGCGTGCAGGGTAAGGTTATGATCCAGTTTACTGTGGAGTCCGACGGGCGTGTCACCAACGTACGCGTCCTCCGCGGAGTAGACCCGTCCATCGACAAGGAAGCTGTCCGCGTCGTTTCCAGCTCTCCTAAGTGGAGCCCCGGCAAGCAGAGGGACCGCGCAGTGCGTGTAACCTACACCTTCCCTGTTATCTTCCAGCTCAGATAATCAGCATTAATCAATAAAAGAGGCTGTCCCACTTAGGACGGCCTTTTTTCAATGCCCAGATGAACGAAACACAGACCGAGAAAGCGGTATTCGTCGGTATCATCCGCCCCCAAGACGACGAAAGAAAAGTAAAAGAATACCTCGACGAGCTCGAATTCCTGGCAGAGACCGCCGGAGCCACGGGCGACAGGAAGTTTGTCCAGAGAGTTGACAGACCGGACAACGCTACCTATATCCGCAGCGGAAAACTCGAAGAAATAGCGTCTTACTGCGAGGAAAACTCTATCACCTACGTGATATTCGACGATGAACTCACCGGAATGCAGCAGCGCAACATCGAGAAAGTAATCAAATGCAGCGCTGTGATCGACAGGACGAGCCTTATTCTCGAAATCTTCGCCCAGAGAGCCAAGTCTTCCTACGCCAAAATGCAGGTAGAGCTGGCTCGCTACAACTATATGCTCCCCCGCCTTGCGGGCATGTGGACCCACCTCGAAAGGCAGCGCGGCGGACGCGGTACCAGAGGTGGTATGGGTGAGACCCAGATCGAAGTCGACCGCCGAATTGTAAAGGAAAGGATTACAAAACTCAAGGAAGACCTCAAAAAAGTTGACAGGCAGATGGCTACCCAGCGCTCCAACAGGGGCAGCATGGTCCGTCTGGCCCTGGTAGGCTACACCAACGTGGGCAAGTCCACACTGATGAACGTGCTTGCCAAGTCAGACGTGTTTGCCGAGAATAAACTCTTCGCAACCCTCGACACTACCGTCAGGAAGGTTGTAATCGAGAATGTACCGTTCCTCCTGAGCGATACCGTAGGATTTATCCGTAAACTCCCTACACAGCTCGTAGAGGCCTTCAAAAGCACGCTTGACGAGGTCAGGGAAGCCGACATCCTCGCCCACGTGGTGGATATCTCAGCTCCCGACTTCGAGGACCAGATGAAAACAGTCGAGCAGACCCTTCTCGACATAGGCGCGTCCAATAAACCTGTCTACGTGATTTTCAATAAGATAGACGCCTATAAGTGCGAGCCCTACGACGAATTCTCACTCCAGCCTCCTTCCAAGGAAAACCGTACTCTAGAGGAACTTAAAAACAGCTGGATTGCAAGTGAGAAATCGCCTTGTATCTTTATCTCTGCCACAAACAAGATAGGTATAGAAAAACTCCGCAACGACATCTACAAGATGGTTGCGGAGATTCATGCGGGTCGCTACCCGTTCAATAATTTCCTCTGGTAAAATATATCAGTAAAAGTACTGCTTGGAGGCGCTTTTTCCCGGAATAGGGTCGCGAAGCGATAGCGCTCTCCAAGCAGTACTTTTACTTAATTACGTGACTACTAGTTCGAGAAGTGAGCCTTAAGGAACTCGCGGTTGAGGCGTGCGATATGCTCGACCGTGATACCCTTAGGGCACTCGAGTTCGCAGGCCCTGGTGTTGGTGCAGTTGCCGAAGCCCAGTTCGTCCATCTTGGCGACCATGGCTTCCGCCCTCTTCTTGGCCTCGGGACGACCCTGAGGCAGAAGTGCGAGCGAGCTGACCCTTGCAGCCACAAACAGCATAGCTGAACCGTTCTTGCAGGTTGCAACACATGCACCGCAGCCTACGCATGCGGCAGCATCCATGCTCTCCTCAGCCTTGTCGTGGGGAATGAGCATAACGTTTGCATCCTGGGCTGAACCGGTGCGCACCGAGATGAATCCTCCGGCCTGGAGTATCTTGTCGAATGCGCGGCGGTCTACGACGAGGTCCTTGATTACGGGGAATGCAGCACTGCGGAAAGGCTCTACCGTGATTGTAGCGCCGTCCTTGAAGTGACGCATAAAGAGCTGACAGGTGGTGACGTGGTCGTCCGGACCATGGGCGCGGCCGTCGATGTAGAGCGAGCATGCTCCGCAGATACCTTCGCGGCAGTCGTGGTCGAACGAAACAGGACCGCTGCTCTTGCATCCTCTCTCAACTGCTACAGGGTCGCTGCCTTCCCTGATAAGCTGCTCATTGAGGATATCGAGCATCTCGAGGAAGGAAGCGTCCTCCTCGATACCGCTGATGTGGTAGGTCTCGAAATGTCCTTTTGCCTTGGCGTTTTTCTGACGCCATATCTTAAGATTGAATTCCATATTAGTCTTTGTAGTTTCTTGTCTTAACCTCGATAAATTCGTAGTTGAGAGGCTCCTTGTGGAGTTTGGGCTCCTTGTCTTCGCCCTGATACTCCCAGGCCGCTACGTACATGAACTTCTTGTCGTCGCGCTTGGCCTCTCCATCTTCGGTCTGGCTCTCGATACGGAAATGTCCGCCGCAAGACTCCTCACGGTTGAGGGCGTCGCGGGCCATAAGGACACCTATGTCGAAGAAGTCTTCCAGGCGAAGTGCCTTCTCGAGCTCCTGGTTGAACTCGAACTGGCTGCCGGGTACATTGACTGATTTGTAGAATTCTTCCTTGAGGGCTTTGATCTCTTCGATAGCCTTCTTGAGTCCGGCTTCGTCGCGGGCCATTCCTACATACTCCCACATGATGTTGCCAAGGCGCTTGTGGATAGAGTCCACAGTCTCGGTTCCCTTGATGGAGAAGAGTCTGTCGATACGGGCCTGGACTGCCTTCTCAGCCTCGATGAACTCCTTGGAATTCACGTCGGTCTTGGGCTCTGCGAACTTGTTGGAGAGATAGTCGCTGATGGTGACAGGAACTACGAAGTAACCGTCTGCCAGACCCTGCATGAGGGCGGAAGCGCCGAGGCGGTTGCCGCCGTGGTCGGAGAAGTTAGCCTCGCCGATTGCATACAGACCGGGGATGGTGGTCTGAAGATCGTAGTCGACCCAGATACCTCCCATGGTGTAGTGGATGGCAGGATAGATCATCATAGGCTCCTTCCAAGGGGAAGATGCAGTGATCTTCTCATACATGTCGAAGAGGTTGCCGTAGCGCTCTGCAACCCTCTGGTGGCCGAGCCTCTGGATAGCCTCGGAGAAGTCGAGGAAGACTGCCTTACCTGTTTCGTTGACACCATAGCCGGCATCGCAGCGCTCCTTGGCGGCACGCGAAGCAACGTCGCGGGGAACGAGGTTACCGAATGCAGGGTAACGGCGCTCGAGATAGTAGTCGCGGTCTTCTTCGGGGATCTGGGAAGGCTTGATTTCGTGTTTGCGGAGTTTCTCCACATCCTCGAGTTTCTTAGGCACCCAGATACGGCCGTCGTTACGCAGCGACTCACTCATGAGGGTGAGCTTGCACTGCTGGTCGCCGTGGACGGGGATACAGGTGGGGTGGATCTGTGCGAAGCAGGGGTTGGCGAAGAACGCACCCTTGCGGTAGCACTGCATGGCCGCCGAACCGTTGCTGTTCATGGCGTTGGTCGAAAGGAAGTAGGTGTTGCCGTAGCCGCCGGTAGCGATGATCACTGCGTGGGCTCCGAACCTTTCGAGCTGGCCGGTGACGAGGTTGCGGGCGATGATGCCTTTGGCATGGCCGTTAACCAGCACGAGGTCGAGCATCTCGTAGCGGGGATAGCTCTTCACGGTACCGGCTGCGATC
The DNA here is from genome assembly GCA_946546175.1 of uncultured Bacteroidales bacterium. Lineage (GTDB taxonomy): Bacteria > Bacteroidota > Bacteroidia > Bacteroidales > UBA932 > Cryptobacteroides. The sequence continues at coordinate 4,225 of CAMNNY010000109.1, read as the reverse complement.
TGACGATTCAGGGCAGCGTAGGCTCCGAGAAGCAGCTGCTGGCCGGTTTGACCGCGGGCGTAGAACGTACGGCTGACCTGCACGCCGCCGAACGAACGGTTGGCGAGGTAGCCGCCGTATTCGCGGGCGAACGGAACGCCCTGGGCGACACACTGGTCGATGATCGACGCACTGACCTCGGCAAGACGGTAGACGTTGGCTTCGCGGCTGCGATAGTCACCACCCTTGATGGTATCGTAGAAAAGACGATACACCGAGTCGTTGTCGTTCTGGTAGTTCTTGGCAGCGTTGATACCTCCCTGGGCTGCGATAGAGTGTGCGCGGCGGGGAGAGTCACTGATGCAGAATACCTTGACGTTGTAGCCGAGCTCGCCGAGAGTGGCAGCTGCGGATGCGCCGCCGAGTCCGGTACCCACTACGATTACCTCGAGTTTCCTGCGGTTGTTGGGGCTGACAAGATGGATTTCGGATTTGCGCTTGGTCCATTTTTCGGCCAAGGGTCCGTCCGGAATTTTAGAAATGAGTTTATCTGCCATTTGTTTATGAATTGAGTTTACTGATTATTCTCCGAAAAGAGTATCTCCCGATGTGCGGTTGGTAGCTATACCAAGGTGTTTGTATGCAAGGTCGGTTGCTATACGGCCCCGCTGGGTGCGCACGATGAAACCTTCCTTGATAAGGAAAGGCTCGTAGACCTCCTCGAACGTACCCTGGTCCTCGCCTATTGCAGTCGCGATAGTATTGGCTCCGACAGGACCTCCCTTGAAGGTGGTTATTATGGTACTGAGGATCTTATTGTCGATCGCATCGAGCCCGCGGGTGTCGATCTTTAGCTTGTCGAGAGCGTACTTTGCTATCTTGATGTCGATACGGCCGTCGCCCATTACCTGGGCAAAGTCGCGCACGCGCCTGAGGAGCGAATTGGCTATACGGGGAGTGCCGCGGCTGCGCATGGCTATTTCGTGGGCCGCCTGATCGTCGATTTCGACCTTGAGGATGGCGGAACTGCGCTTCACAATGCGTTTCAGATCCTCTACATCGTAGTACTCCAAAGGACAGGTAATACCGAACCTGGCACGAAGAGGCGCTGTCAAAAGGCCGCTGCGGGTAGTCGCCCCGACGAGGGTGAAGGGGTTGAGGGAAATCCTTACCGAACGGGCTCCCGGCCCCTTGTCTATCATTATATCTATTACGAAGTCCTCCATTGCGGAATAGAGGTACTCCTCAACCTCGGGGGAGAGGCGGTGGATTTCGTCGATGAAAAGGACGTCGCCCGGCTCCAGCGATGTCAGAAGACCTGCAAGATCGCCAGGTTTGTCGAGGACGGGGCCGGAAGTTATCTTCATGTTTACCCCCATCTCGTTGGCTATGATGTGGGCGAGGGTTGTCTTGCCCAGACCGGGAGGGCCGTGGAAAAGGGTATGGTCGAGCGACTCGCCTCTGAGCTTTGCTGCCTGTATGTAAATATGGAGGTTGGAGACAATCTCCCTCTGGCCTGTGAAATCTTCCAGGTCCTGCGGGCGGATTATTCCATCCAAATCCTTATCTTTGTCTTCCAGAGAGCGGTGAGGGTCGAATTCTGACATTTCCTACAAATATAATCTTTATTTCTTTATTTTTGTTGATTTTATTGTAGCTGTGGAAATGTTTATATTATTCAAACCTCTCTGAATATCAGAAAATTAAGAGGATTTTGAGTTTTTAATTACTTGTTGGAAACTTTGTAAAACCATTGTGGATAACTTCCGGTCTCCGGTTTTCCACTCATTTTTCAACCGGTTTTCCACAGGCTTTTGAACTTAAAGAGGAGAATGAAAGTCAACGCTGCGTCAAGCGCTATTCTAAGCAGCAGGATAGATTCCGAAAAGGAAATATTCTGCCGGTCGTTGTTTCTGTCTGCAAGGTGGTTTGTGTTCTCACAATGTGCCCTGAAGGGTCTCCACCTTATTATTATGCCCGACAGTGAGTCGGCCGAATACTGCGTCGGAGATTTGTATAATCTCATAGAAGGAGACCATGTGTTCTTTCTTCCTGCTTCCGGTGCCGGAGTAGAGAGAAGTAACTACAAATCTTCCCTTGCCGTCCAGCGAACATCAGCTGTCCAGAAGATAATAGAGCCTGATCGCGACGGACTCACCGTAATTGTATCATTTCCTCAGGCTCTCAGTGAGCCGATTCCGGTAAGCGACGATGTCCGTTCTTCGAGCCTGCGTCTTTCGAAGGGGCAGGAGATATCTCATTCTCAGATTATCGAAACCCTCGCCGGTTTGGGATTCGAGCGGGTAGACTTTGTCTCAGCTCCCGGGCAGTTTGCGGTGCGCGGAAGTCTTATCGACCTGTTTTCATATTCCGATAGCGAGGCCTACAGGGTGTCGTTCTGGGGAGACGAGATCGAGAATATAAAGGTATTCAACTGTAATACACAGCTGTCAGGAGCTGAAGTTGATTCCGTTGAGGTAGTATCCGACCTTATCTGCAACCCTGAATCCAGAACTCAGAATATCCTTGAGGCTCTTCCTGCCGATTCTGTGCTTTGGCTCGATTCATCCGCGATGTACAAGGAGAATGCGTTCTTTTCTCTTACAGAGCGCTTCAAACGGGTTTTTCTGGAGGTCCCTATCGACCGCAAGGTTGAGGATGCAGTACAGTTCAACATTGCCCCGCAGCCGGTCTTCGGAAAGAATTTCGAACTTTTCACTGCAGACGTACGCTCCAGAATAGAAAGCGGATACAAGATTTTTATCTACGGCGAGAAGCAGGCGCAGCTCGACAGGCTGAAATCCATCCTCGAAGAAGAGCGCTGCCCTCTGCCGGAGTTTGTTGCAGGATCGAACATCCACAACGGTTTCATCGACGAAGAGGACAGGGTCTGCCACTACACCGACCATGAGATCTTCGACCGTTTCCACCGCGTTTCTATCCGCAGAACGGTAGAAAAGACTGAGCAACTCACCATCAACGACCTCGCATCCTTCAATATAGGGGACTACATCGTCCATATCGACCACGGCGTGGGCGTGTTCGGGGGTCTGGTGCGTATCAAAGACGACTATGGCCGGATGAAGGAGGTAGTCAAACTCACCTACAAAGACGGCGACGTGGTGTTTGTATCAGTCCATGCCCTTAACAAGATAAGCCGTTTCCGCCCCAAAGACGGGGAGGCGCCCCGTATCAACAAACTCGGCTCCAAGACCTGGATAGCCCTTAAGACAGGGGCCAAGAACAAGGTCAAGGACATCGCCAAGGAACTTATCCAACTCTACGCCAAGCGCCGTGCTTCCAAGGGGTTTGCCTACTCCGCCGACTCTTACCTCCAGACAGAGCTCGAGTCTTCGTTTATGTACGAGGATACCCCGGATCAGGAAGACGCCACCATCGCAGTCAAGCGTGACATGGAGGAAAACTGCCCCATGGACCGCCTCATCTGCGGCGACGTAGGATTCGGAAAGACAGAGATTGCCATACGCGCGGCTTTCAAGGCCGCAACCGACGGCAAGCAGGTCGCAGTGCTGGTGCCTACAACTATCCTCGCCCTGCAGCACTACACTACCTTCACCTCCCGCCTGGAATCATTCCCTGTGAAGGTGGATTATGTGAGCCGCCTGCGTACAGCGAAAGAACTGACCCAGATCAAGAAGGACCTCGCTGAAGGTAAAATCGACATTATCATCGGTACTCACAAGATTCTGGGCGAGGGCTTCGAGTTCAAGGACCTCGGCCTGCTCATAATCGACGAGGAACAGAAATTCGGCGTCGGGGCTAAAGAAAAACTCCGCAAGATGCGCGAGGGTATCGATACCCTTACCCTCACCGCCACCCCTATCCCGCGTACCCTGCAGTTCTCCCTTCTTGGCGCACGCGACTTGAGCATCATCGCAACTCCGCCGGCTAACCGTATCCCCATCCAGACCGAAATAATCCTCTTCGACGAGAAAGAGATCAAGTCCATCATCGAGTACGAACTCCACCGCGGCGGCCAGGTTTTCTTCCTCCACAACAATGTGGAGCAGCTCGAATCCATCGGGGTCATCCTTCAGCGCCTCGTGCCGGATATGCGTATCTGCATTGCCCACGGCCAGATGGCCTCCAAGGAGCTTGAGGATAAGATGCTCGATTTCATAAGGGGTGAGTACGACCTTCTTCTTTGTACCACCATTATCGAAAACGGCCTTGATATCCCCAATGCCAACACCATAATCATCAACCACGCTGAAAACATCGGCCT
>CAMNNY010000108.1 GCA_946546175.1 uncultured Bacteroidales bacterium | reverse complement strand
CCCCAGGTGGTTGAGGGCACGCCCCAGATGCTTATCTCCTCGCTTGAATACAGCCCTTACGTAGGCCGTATCGCAGTGGGAAAGATCACCCGCGGCTCTCTCAAGTCCGGCCAGCAGATTACTCTCTGCAAGCGCTACGACGAAATGCAGAAGCAGAAAGTCAAGCAGCTCATGGTCTTCGAAGGCCTCGGCAAGAAAGAGGTCCAGGAGGTGACCTGCGGCGATATCTGCGCTGTAGTGGGTATCGACGGATTCGAGATCGGAGATACCATCGCCGACTTCGAGAATCCGGAGGCCCTTCCGCCCATCGCCGTCGACGAGCCCACGATGAGCATGCTCTTCACGATCAACAACTCCCCGTTCTTCGGTAAGGATGGCAAGTACGTGACCTCGCGCCACATCAAGGAAAGGCTCGACAAGGAGCTCGAGAAGAACCTCGCCCTTCGCGTCAAGCCCGGCCTTACCGCCGACTCGTTCGTCGTGTACGGGCGCGGCGTTCTCCATCTTTCGATCCTTATCGAGACCATGCGCCGCGAAGGCTTCGAGCTTCAGGTCGGCCAGCCCAAGGTCCTCGACAAGACTATTGGCGGACAGCGTTGTGAGCCTATCGAGGAACTCTCGATCGAGGTGCCCGAGCAGTTCGTAGGCGCTGCCATCGAGATAGCTACCCGCCGCAAGGGTGCACTCATCCACATGGAGCCCCGCGGCGACCGTACGCTGCTCGAATTCGAGATCCCGACCCGCGGACTCATGGGACTGAGGAGCAACCTTCTCACCGCATCGCAGGGAGAGGCCGTCGTCGCCCACCGCTACAAGGAGTACCAGCCCTACAAGGGTGAGATCGAGCATCGCAACAACGGCTCGCTCGTCTCGCTCGAGACCGGCCAGGCCATCGCATATTCGATGAACAAGCTCCTCGACCGCGGCCGCTTCTTCGTGGAGCCCGGCGAGGACATCTACGGCGGACAGGTCGTCGGCGAGCACACCCGCGAGCGTGACCTGAACATCAATATCTGCAAGACCAAGAAACTCACCAATGTGCGCGCAGCCGGATCGGATGAGAAGATCCTCCTTCCTCCGGCCATCAAGTTCTCTCTCGAAGAGGCGCTCGAGTATATCCAGGAGGATGAGCTTGTGGAGGTGACCCCTCACCACATGCGTATCCGCAAGATTTTGCTCGATCCGCTCGCGAGAAAGAGAAATAGCGACAATGAGGATTGACATATTCTAAATTTTTGTTAACTTTGCAACCCTTTGTAGTAAATCTCAGCGATCTGGGCAGGGGCGTCAGCTCTCTGGACAGCCACGCAGGAAAGGAGTTCTTTGAAAGCTTCGGGAATCAGGAGATACTCGATGCAGACATAAACGTAGAGGCCAGGATTAACAATCACGGCATCTCGGTGGATGTTGAGGCCGATATCACGGGCAGCGTTACGGTGCTCTGTGACAGATGCCTCGAGCCGCTGGTAATTCCGGTCGAGACAGACTTTCAGGAGACATATACACCTGAAGGAATGGAACTTGACTTCGGACAGGAAGTCTACGATTTCGTCTGTATCGCCCTTCCTCTCCAGAGGGTTCACGAAGAAGGACAATGCAACCCCGAGACTACAAAGTTTTTGAGCAAATAATAATTTAAAAAGTATAAGCAATGGCACATCCGAAACACAAATTCTCCAAGCAGAGAACAGCAAAGAGGCGTACGCACGACTTCGCTCCCGTACCTACCCTTGCAACTTGCCCTAATTGTGGCGCTACCGTTATCGCTCATCGCATCTGCCCTGAGTGTGGTTACTACCACGGACGTCAGATCATCGAGAAGAGCGCTGAGTAATCAGCTCTTCATGGCTCCTTAGTTCAACGGATAGAACGGAGGTTTCCTAAACCTTAAATAGTGGTTCGATTCCACTAGGGGCTACAGAAAAGCACCGGCCTGGGCCGGTGCTTTTTCAGTAATATGGGCATTCATTCCCAGAGGGTAGGGAAGTCCAAAATACTGGAGGAGTTCTCCTTTTCATAAAGCCCTGATGAGATTTGGGCTATTATTCTTTCCAGTCTATCAGTATATGTAATCATAATTGCCTTTTTGCCATAATATCAATACTCCATCCTCAGCCAGATACTGAGCAGACGGTTTGTTATAGAATACGTGTTGTCTATTTTACTGACAATCCCTTTGTCGTGAAGAACCCGCAGGGCGCTTTGGACTGTGCTAGGACTTTTCATTGCGTGCTTTTTACAAAAGGCCACTGAGGTAATAAGTTCGGCATTCCCTTCCTTGGCGATAGCTATCAGAAGCTGTTTTTGCGCTTCGGGATAGGTGCTTATCTGCTCCTGAAATGTACGGGCATATGTTTTTATCACGAAAGTTAGAGCATTTTCCATCATTGGCATATCAGCCACTTCTCCAGGTTTAGTCCACGCATATAATTCGTTCATCAAGCGTTGCACGTACCAAGTGTGTCCTTCGAACAAGTCATAAACCCGCTTGAAGCAGTCTTCTTCCAATCTTTTTCCTGCATCATTGAAGTGTTTCTGGGAGAAATCAAGATACTTATCGTAATCAATTGCATCCAAAAAAAGGGGAGAACAACTCATGTAGAAAGGTTCAGATGGATTGTTAAATAGCTTTTCCATCATACGTCGGTCACTGCCGGCAAAAATAAACCAAGTGTGCTTGCATTTCTGAACTTGTGTTCTTAATAGTTCCAACACGTTGTGCTCGGGATACTCGGCTATCTGTTGAAACTCATCCATAGCTATGACGCATGGAGTTTCGCTGCTTTCCAGATACTGAAATAGTTCTTCAAGAGAGTCCGGCGGACTTACGATTTCTCCAAGCGAAAGGTCAAATACAAGTTGACCTGTTACTGGATCTACTTTGAAACCAGGCCTGAGGGATTTTACAATTCCCAGGAACTCTTCCAAGATTCTTTCTCCACGGTTTTTAAACCGTCCTGTTATCTCCTTTGCCAACAGCAGAATCATTTCCGAAAGCGATGAGGTTGGATACAAATCGATTGAGAAAGCCTTGAAATTGCTTTGAATGAAATTCCTGTTGAACACGTGTGAAATAAGACCGGACTTTCCCATACGTCGGGAAGAGATTAGCACCGTGTTACGTCCATTGGCAATATTGTTTTCAAGGGTTTTAGTCTCAATTTCCCTGTCGCAGAAATACTCGGGGCCGTAGTAATCAGCGGTGATTATGAATGGATTCGGCTGTAACATAGCATATTCTTTTCGGCAAAGATAATATTTAAATCTCAATTATTCAAAATTAAATAATCATAATCATTATAGAAGACTTCCAGAAACTTTTGGGAAAACAACGAATGATCGGAGTATGATGAGTCCCACAAAAATCGTATATTTGGGAAAACTAAGCAACCGATGAAAAAATTCCTGTCAGCCTTATGCGCTGCATTCGCGCTCATCGCCTGCAGTCCGGCAGATCCGCAGCCAGAACCTGCGAAGAGCGTCAGCGATCCGACTGGTCTTACAGTTGAACTCCTCAATAATACTTCTGTCCTTCTAACGTGGAGCCACGACGGCGAGGGCGTGGAAGGGTGGTATGTGTTCCTGCGCGGTGAGAACGAACCCGAAGGGGTGCAGCCGGTCAACCCTGATTCGCCGCTCGGAGCAGGTGAGCGGGCATACATTTTCCGCGGGCTTGAACTTGGGAAGTCGTACTATTTCGGCGTGAGGCCCAAAACCGCGGACGGCGGGATGCATACCGTCTATTCGGAGCTCTTCGCGATGCCGGCTCCCGAGCCTGAGCCCGAACCCGAGCCTCAACCGGTGACCCACAAGCGCAAGGCCGTGTTCATCGGCGATTCCATCACCCGCCTCTGGCCCGAGACCGACGCTGCCTTTTTCAACCGCAACGGCTACATGGGCAAAGGGAGAGACGGCGAAACCTCCAAGACTATCGCCCTGCGTTTCAATAACGACGTGGTGAAGAACGACCCGTACGTAGTCCACATCATGTGCGGAATCAACGACGTGGCGGAGAACGACGGAAAGTATGTCGAGAGCAGCGAGATTCTTGCCAATATCCAGAAAATGGCGGAGATGGCGGAGGCGGCTGATATCAAGGTGGTCGTGGGCTCGCTTACACCTGCCAACAAGTTCTGGTGGTGGGCCGACGGTTGGAAGCCCTCCAAGGAAGGAGTCACCATCCCGGGCCATATCCAGGAGGCCAATTCGCTCATCAAGGCATGGTGCGAGGAGAAGGGCTATCCCTTCATCGACTACTACACACCATTCGTGGGCCCCGACGGCGGTTTCCCCTCGCCCTGGGCCTATGACGGAGTACACCCTGCGCTCGACGGATTCCTCAGGATGGACAAACTCGTCCAGCCCGTGCTCGAAGAACTTCTTAAAGACGTCACTTTATAAAGAAAAGCACCGGCTTCGGTGGGTAAGGCAGGGATCTGGGAAAACCTTTTGTCCTATCTCTGCGAAAATTGCTATCTTCGCACACTTTATATTATAGGAAAGAATGAAGAAAGTATGTATGCTGCTTGGAGTCGCAGCCATGATCGTAGTGGCCGGCTGCAGCAAAATCAAAGAATTGGAGACCAGGGTCGACTCGCTGGACGGGCGGCTTACGGAGCTTGAGAAGAAGGTGGCGGAGATGAACGTCCAGATTGACGCAATCCAGAAGCTTCTGAGCGGGAAATATTTCGTGAAGGATGTCGCTGACCTCGAAGACGGCTCCGGATACAAGCTCACGCTGGTCGATGTCAATGGAAAATCGACGGTAAAGGTGGTACTCAACGGACAGGACGGCGAGACCCCGGTCGTGGGAGTCAGGCAGGACTCCGACGGCAACTGGTACTGGACTGTGGACGGGCAATGGCTGCTTCAGGGCGGCCAGAAAGTCCGCGCCGACGGCGAGGACGGTGCAAGCCCCCAGGTCAAGGTCGAAGACGGCAAGTGGTACGTGAGTTACGACGGCAAGACCTGGAGCTACGTGGGCGAAGCCGTGACTCAGGCTGTCTGCCTGATTGCAGGCATCGACGCCGACTCCGATCCTTACAATGTGGTATTCACGCTCACTTCAGGAGAAACTTTCACCGTCCCGAAGGCGGCGGTGAAGCTCCAGATAGTATTCGACGAGGCCCCTTTCTCGGCAATCCCCGAAGGCGGCTCCATGAGCACCGAGTATGAGGTGATAGCCCCTCAGGGCATAACCTACAGCCTTTCGAGCTATGAGCCTCAGGGCTGGGCGGTGGTATTCACCCCGACCGAGGCCAACAAGGGCATTATCACCATGATAGTCCCCGAAGGGACCAAATCAGGCAAAGTCCAGATAATAGTGACAGGCAGCGACGGATCCAACTTCGTCCGCGTAGTCGAGGTCGGCGTAAAGAAAACCGAAAGCTATGTGGTCGACAGCAAGGCCGGTCAGGTGGTCGTCAGGGGCGCGTCTTCCCTCAAGCTCATCGGCACTGCCGACTGGGTGAGCGTCGACGGCGATACCGTCACCCTTGCCGAAAACACCACTTACGACGCACGCACCGCGACCTTCACCTACACCGATTCGGACGGTGAGATAAGGGTGGTCGTGATCGTCCAGGCCCAGAAAGACGCCATCGTCCTGTCGGCAAGCTCGGTAGAGGCAAAACCCGAAGGTGAGGCAATAGCTTTCGTGCTGAGTGCAAATGTCGACGTGACTGCTGCGACCGATGCCGACTGGCTTACCGTTGCACCCGCCACCAAGGGCCTCGTGGAGAAGCCTTTCGTCATAACCGCGAAACTCAACGACACCGGCGCCGACCGCAGCGCCACCGTCACTTTCTCCAGCGGACAGCTGCAGCAGACCGTTGAGGTGACCCAGGCTCTCCTCCCGATCGTGACGGGTCCTACCGGAGTCTTCACCTTGGTTCAGGACGCTTCACAGCTCAGCGCGGGCGACAGGCTGCTCATAGTAAGCCAGGACGGGAAGTACGCCATGGGCGGCTCCCAGGGAAATTACCGCGACCGAGTGTCCGTGACAGTCAGCGACGGCTCGATTACCGACCCTTCGGACGACGTGCAGATCGTCACTCTCGAAGGCTCTGAAGGTGCATGGAACCTGTCCGTCGGTGATGGACAGTATCTTGCAGCCGCATCTTCGAGGAACTACCTCCAGACGGTGTCTTCAGTCTCCGATTACGCCAAGTGGATCATCAGCATCTCGGGCGCGGAGGCAACCATCAAGGCAGCCAATGGCGGCTCCACCATCCTCTGCTACAACAGCAGTTCGCCGAGATTCAGCTGCTATTCCAGCACCAGCAACCAGATTAAACTTGTGTCGGTCTACAAGGAAGAGTCCACATACGTTCCCTACCTCGACCCTATCCGCGAGCAGAGCGCCCTCGGGTGCTACATAGGCACTACATCCAGGACCTACACCCGCGGAACCGACCAACTCGTAAGGCTCTCCGGTGCATTTGTCATCGCGTGCCCCGGCGAGGCGGAGCAGCTGTCCATCAGCGGATTCGGAGACGAGCCGGCCCTCGGCGATGCAGTCTCCGTGACTGTCAACTGGCGCAAGGGCATCGAGAAGATAATCTCGAGCACATACAGGATGCACGTCGCCAAACTCGAAGACGACAAGGTCTGGCTCGGCGACGGCAAGGGTAACGGATTTATTGTAAGGAAGTAAGAGTTATGAAGAAGATAATAGCAACACTGTCCATACTTTTTGCAGCGGCGCTTGCGCTCCATGCAATCCCCGCAAGGCCCGGCCAGAGGACATTCACCCAGCCCGACGGCACCACGATAACACTCGTGGCCCACGGCGACGAGTGGGGGCACTGGTTTACCGACGCCCAGGGCAGGGTAGTCCGCAAGGATGCGGACGGATTCTACCGTGAACATGCAGGCGAGACCGTGCAGTCGGTCCGTGCGACAGCGAAGCTCCGCCGCCAGGCGATAAGTCGCTCGCGCAGGCAGGCCCCGACCCACATCGCATTCGGCCAGAAGCGCTTTCTCGTGATACTCGTCGAGTTCAGCGACCTTTCGTTCACGGCCTCGGGCGACATCAATTCAGCGATTCACAACCTGCTCAACGAGCCCGGGTACAGCGTGAATGGCGGCACCGGATCCGCACGCGACTTCTACTACGACAACTCCCACGGTGTGTTCGACCCGGTCTTCGACGTGTTCGGCCCGGTCAAGCTTACCAATACCAAAGCCCATTACGGAGCCAACGACGACAAGTACGACCAGGACCTTTGCCCTGAAGATGCAGTCATCGAGGGCTGCAAGGCGCTCAATTCGGAGATTGACTTCACCAGGTACGACAACGACGGCGACGGCGAGGTCGACCTCGTGTTCATGTACTACGCCGGTCTGGGCGAGGCGGATTCGGATGATGCGGATGCCATCTGGCCCCATCAGTGGGAGCTGAGCAGCGCCGGCAAGAGCCTCAGTCTAGACGGCAAGAAGATTGACAGGTATGCCTGCACCAACGAGATCGAAGGCCCCTACAGCGGCAGCAGCGGCAAGCTCTGCGGCATCGGCACCGCCTGCCACGAATTCGGCCATGCCATGGGCCTGCCCGATTTCTACGACACCGACTACGACGACAACGGCTACTCCGCCGGACTGTTCTCCTTCTCCACCATGGACGGAGGTGCCTACAACAACGACGGACGTACTCCCCCTTACTTCAACATCGAAGAGCGGATCCTGCTCGGCTGGCTCGACGAAAGCGCCCTGCAGAGTTTCAGCAAGTCCGGTCCCGTCTCGCTGACCACGGTCGACGACAATGTGTCCTACAAGACTTCCACCGATACCGACGGAGAATACTTCGTCTACGAGTGCCGTGGCTCCAACGGTTGGGACAAGCACCTTCCCGCACACGGCCTCATCGTCTACCACGTCGACAAGTCGTCGCGCAAGGTGAGCATCGGCAGCCAGTCGGTAACAGCAAGGGAACTCTGGGACAACTGGGCCGACTACAACGCAGTCAACGAGAACGGCACGCACCCCTGCTTCTATGTTGTGCCTGCGGCTGATCAGGAAAACCTGCTGTTCGGCTACAAGTGGTATTCGTCCTATCAGGCTTACTACTTCGACTCCTCAAAGTCGGTCGAGATCCCGTTCCCCGGCAGTAAGAATGTTACCGGCTACACGGCAAAGAGCTGGAACGGAGTCGAGAGCGAGATAACCCTTTCCGACATCGCCTATGCTTCGGATGTGGTCACATTCAACGTGACGGTGCCTTCCGTGGGCATTGACTATGCCATGATCGACAATCCAGGGAACGGCTCCTACACTGCGGGCAGCTCGTTTGAGCTGAACATCATCGACAGCGATACCGATCCCGTCGGGAGCGTCTCATGGACCTTCGACGGCGCGCCGGTGTCAGCTCCTTCGGTGATCCTTACCGCCGGATGGCATACCGTACAGGCTGCCGTCGTCACCAAGAGCGGAGCCCGTTATACGGTAGAACTCGAGATTAACGTAAAGTGATATGTTGAAAAAAATATCTATTATTTTTATTGCGGCGCTCGCCCTTCTGGGCTGCCAGCGCGCCCCCAAGGTGTATAGTATTCACAACGGTGACATTTCTATTACGGTCACCGACTTCGGAGCCAGGGTGATGTCGCTCACGGCGCCTGACCGGCAGGGGCAGCTTGAGAACATAGTAGTGGGACACAAAACTCCGCAGGAGTACATCCATCCTGCAGGGGAGAGGTTCCTTGGCGCATGCGTGGGGCCGGTCGCCAATCGCATAGGTGGGGCGTCGTACGAGGTAGACGGTGTGCGTTATGAGACCCCCGTCAACGATCATGGCCGCAATACCCTCCATGGCGGAGTCAAGGGCGTGGACAACCTGTTCTGGGATGTGCTGGAACTGACTGACACCTCAGTTTTATTTCACCTTGTGCATCCCGACGGGCTCGAAGGGTATCCGGGCAATCTCGACATCACGATGGGCTACGAACTCACCACCGACAACGAATTTGTCGTGAGTTACCTTGCCACCACCGATAAAGCCACTCCCGTGAATCTCACGCACCACCCGTTCTTCTGCCTTCGTGGCGAGGGGCAGGGAAGTGTCGAGGAGTATATGATGAAGATCAATGCCTCGCACTATATTCCCATCGATGAGGAGAGTATCCCCACCGGCGAGATTGCTTCGGTTGAGGGCACTCCCTTCGATTTCCGCGAGCCTCACCTTATCGGCGAGCGCATAGGCTTTGATGATCTCCAGCTCCGCAATGCCCGTGGCTACGACCACAACTGGTGCATTGACAAGAAGACCGTCGGCGTCGAGCCTGTGTGCGAGGTCTGGGACCCGGTGAGTGGCCGCTGCGTTGAGGTGCTCTCTGATCAACCCGGCTTGCAGTTCTACAGCGGCAATTTCTTCGACGGCTCCGAGAACGGCTCCAACGGAAAACCTCTTTCTTTCCGTAGTTCCCTCGCCCTCGAGACCCAGCAGTACCCCGACGCGGTTAACGATCCTCAGTTCGGCGATATCATCCTCCGTCCCGGCGAGACCTACACCCACACCTGCATCTACCGCTTCGGCGTCAGGTAATCCCCCTCCCTTTCCCGCCTCTCGGTGTGCGTTTTCCCTAAAGTTGGGGCATCTCTGCTGTTTCTTCGCAGAGGTGCCCCAACTTTTTCCCCTTCCACCCGATCCCGCTGGTCATGCTCGCCCCGTCCGGGCCACCCCGCTTTCTCTGTCCTGCCCGACTTGTTCGGGCACCTCTGCCCCTCCGCGTCATCGCCGGCTCCGCCCTTGATGCCCGCCCCGATCTGGCAACTTCTCTATTAGGGCCAACTCGTTCCAACTTCCTCTACGTCATCGCCGGCCCCGTCCGGCGACCCTTTGAAATATTTATACTACTCTGCCCCCCTCTCTCCGCTTCGCCCCTGCGAAGCCCTCGCGTGTGGCTGGCCCTCCGCATCCCACTCCCGGTTCCGCGCGAGTGGCGCGTGTGCCTTGTGCCTGGGCAAGGAATTCCGGTCGGCGGGAGCGGCGGTTTCCGGCAGTTACCTTGGTAGGCCAATCACTCAAGTCAGGCCGCTCGCACTCACAGAACCTGCTAATCTCGCCGAACCGCCCCGGTAACTGCCGAAAATCCGACGAAACCACCGAGCCCCCTTCGCGGACACTCCCGCCCGCGTCTTGCTAATCGCGATGGAGTGATGGTAGCACTCTCGAACCCGAAATATGATTGCGCACGAGTCATGGTA
>CAMNNY010000107.1 GCA_946546175.1 uncultured Bacteroidales bacterium | reverse complement strand
GGCATATTGCCGCAGTAGCGGCGCCATTTGTCGAGCAGGCGGCTCATATCTTCCGGCAGCGCGGAGTCGAACTGCATCAGCTTGCCGGTTGTTGGGTGGACAAAGCCAAGGGTTTTGGCGTGGAGAGCCTGACGGGGGCAGATCTCGAAGCAGTTTCGGATGAACTGCCTGTACTTTGCGTAGATCGTTCCCTTGCGGATCTCCATCCCGCCATAGCGCTCGTCGGCAAAGAGCGGATGCCCGATGTGGGCCATATGGACGCGGATCTGGTGAGTGCGTCCGGTCTCGAGCCGGCACTCCACCAGAGTCACATAGCCGAAACGTTCGAGCACGCGGTAATGGGTGACTGCGTGCTTCCCCTTCGAAGGGTCGTCGACCACCCTGAAGCGCAGACGATCGTTGGGGTCGCGGCCTATGGTGGCATCGACCGTGCCTTCGTCATCGGCGATATTGCCCCAGACCACGGCGTTGTAGCGGCGCTGGGTAGTGTGTTCATAGAACTGCTTTGCGAGCCGGAGCTGAGCCTGGTCATTCTTCGCAACGAGCAGAAGCCCGGAGGTATCCTTGTCGATACGATGGACGAGCATGCCCATGCGGCCGTCTTCGGAGTCAGCTCCCTCCCGCAGGCCCAGATGGTAGGCCAGGGCATTGACGAGAGTCCCGTCGAAATTGCCATGGCCGGGGTGGACCACCATGCCGGCGGGTTTATTGATGACTATCACGTCGTCATCTTCGTAGACTATGTCCAGGGGTATGTTCTGAGGAATGATCTCCAGCCCGCGGCGCCTGTAGGGCATCACGAAACGGATCAGATCCCCGGGGCGGACTATGTAGTTGGCCTTTACGGTCTTCTCTCCAACCTGCACGTAACCTTCCTTGATGGCGAGCTGCACACGGTGGCGGGAGGTGTCCTCCATGTGCTCCGACATATATTTGTCGATACGGATCGGAGCCTGCCCGGCATCGACGGTGAAGCGGAAATGCTCGAACATTTCCTGCTCCCTGCCTTCTTCTTCGGGAAGGAGATCGGCCTCGGTATCGAATGCGCTGTCGAACCAGTCCGCCATAGACTAAAGGGAACTTTGCTCCGACTCGGTCGGTTCGACTATAGCCGGGAGGCGTTCCTCGTCGAGCGTGAGCCAGATGCTCACCCTGGAGCCCAGAACGACACCTTCGGTGCCGGCCAGAGGGCTCTGACGGTAAACCTGTGCGGCAAGAGAATCGGCGTAGGTCTTGACCGACTCATCGAAGGTCACTTTGCCGAGGTTGAAGGAATTGTCCTGAATATTGCTTACTGCCCTGCGGTACTCCATCCTGGCGAAATCAGGGACGCTGGTGTAGGCGTCGAGCTGGTTGAGACCCAGTTTGAGATCGACAACTGTCCCTACATCGACGCTCGTGCCGGGAGCTATCTCGTTACCGGAGACAAGCTGGGCAAGCACGCTGTTGGTCGCCATGTCGTCGACATAGATCAAGCGCCCGAGCTTGAGGCCGCGGGTGGTGAGCTCCACCTTGGCCTGGCGCAGCGAAAGCCCTACGAGACTGGGGACGATTGCCTGCTTCTCCTTCTTTGCATTGACGGTGAGGTAAATCTTGCGGCCACGCTTGACCTTGTCGCCGGCCTTGGGGTTCTGCGCATAGACACTGCCCTTACGGAAGCGGCTCACGAACACGGAGTCGGTCACATGAAGCTCAAGCCTGTCTTCTTTGGCAAGCTCGCGCGCCTCCTCAAGCGGCATTCCTACGAGGTCGGGCACATCGACGCTAAGGTCATGCTGCGTTGTCACGTGGAGGAAAATCTCCACAGCAAGAAATATCACCAGAACATAAACGAGGCCATAAAGAATGTTCTTTATGACCCAGTTCATCTTTTTCTTTTCACTCATAGCTCACAAATATAGCAAATATTTCGGAGACTACCTTCCCGGAGGCCTGCCGCCGGGGCCGCGCATCCGGCTCCTGTCGAAGTTGCCGAAACGATAGCTGAAGGAAAGAATCACGTAGCGTCCGAGGGTATTGTTGAGAGACTCAGTGTGGACATTGCTCGAATCGGAAACCGTGATATTCTTTGCCTGACCGAAGATATCGTAACCCTTCAGGGAGATGGTCGCCTTCTTCTTCATTATCTGCTTGGAAATCTCGGCATTGAACACATATTCATCGGGCTGGGCGGTGACATAACCGCGATACCAATGGTATTCGAGCTCTCCCTTGAGGCTGAGACCTGCGTTATCAAGGGTCCATGTGCCATTGCCGGAGACCACGTTGTTCCACGTGGTGGTCTGGGATGTCGTCTCTGCAAGGGCATAGTTGGTATGGTTCATCCTCGTACGGGCGGAAGCCTGGAGTTCGAGCGCATCGGAACGGTAGGTCAGGCGGACGCGCTCGGTGATTCCGAGCGAGCGGGTCTGGTTCTCGGTGAGTTTGCCGCGTATCGTATCGTAGTCGTCGAAGAACAGCTTGTAGTCAAGCGAACCGTCGGAATTGAGATACTTGTCGGTGTCGATGCCCGTGCCCACATAGCTTGAGGAGCCCGAATAGTTGGCGCGCAGCATGTTGAAGAACGTGAACTTCGACTTGCCGATCGGAAGGTTGACAAATACGTTTCCGCTGAGATCGTAGCTCGAAGGGCCGTTAACCGGCATCGAATATGTGACACCTCCCGTATACCAGTGGGCGTTCACAATAGGATCCTGGGTGTAGGACCCGTTCAGACGGGCGTTGACCGAAGTGAAGGTCTTTTTGTTGTTGAAGCGGATGTCGCTCCAGAGGTTGTGGGAAAAGTATGGCGCAAGGTTGGGGTTACCGAACGACACTGCAAGGGGGTTCGAGTTGTCCGCAACCGTGATCAGCTGCGAAGTCGAAGGGGTCTGAGAGCGTCCGCGGTAGAAAATGCGGGCGCTTCCGTTCTCTCCGAGGTCGGTGTAGAGCATCGCGGTAGGAGACCAGTTCAACCTTGTGATAGTGGTGTCGACCTTGTAAGCCGAGCCGCTTTCAGTGTAGTTGTGGGTCTTGCTGGGGATAACGGCGAATCCGAGCTGCGCGCGGAAGGAGTTCTTCTGGTAGAGCAGATTGGCGCCTACTTCTTCACTCGTGAAGTCGTTGGTGATGTGGTTGGAGTAGCTGTCGACCACCGCTCCGGTGGCGGCGTCGGTAGTTGCCTTGTCGGATGCTGACTTGCTCCAGTTGAAGGCCGCGTTTGCCTCGAGGTAGAGATTCTCGACGATGGGCTGGGTAAAGGTAGCCCGGGCGAATCCCGAGTAGGAATTCTGCTCCTGCGTATAGTTCTGGTTGACCGTCGTATTTGTAGCCGTCCCCAGTTCGTCGTAGACATTGGTCTCGGAGAGGTTGGATCCGAGAGTCTTGTTACGGTTGATACCGAAACGGCCCATCACGGTGAGCGTCTGCCCTGGCATCGCGAGTTTCTGGCGCAGGAGGGCAAAACCGCTTGCCGACAGGTTGTTGTTGGTGCCGGAATTGGTCTTGTGGCTGTCGTTGGTCTTCGATGTCTGCCCGTTGGCAAGGTCGTAGGTGTCGGTAGAAGTCGTGTCCTTCTGGAGGAAACTGCCGCCGCCGAAATTGATGCGGGGCTCGAAGATGAGCGATGTGTTGTCGGAGAATTTGTGCTCCATCCTCATCCCGAAGCGGTTGCCGTGGGTACCGGTGATGCTGTTGCCGCTGGAGTGGTAGAGCAGGTCGGAATCTTCGAGATGGGTAGTCTTGTCGGAGACCTCTTCAACCCTGCGTTCGGAACCGTTGAAGGCATAGTTGCCGCTGAGTTCCATCTTGTCATCGAAGAGGTTGGTGCCGCCGTTGAGACCCGCCATGTAGGAGGTGGTGATGCCGTTGCCGCGGCCCCAGCCGCCCTGGCCGCGGCCCATTCCGCCGCCGCCCATGTTCTGGCCCATCATCGAGCCGGCGAGGTCGTTGAAGCCGCGGTTGTTGGTATTGTTGGCGTTGAACACGCCGCTGAGCTGGTACTTGTCGGTGAAGTTGCCCACGAATCCGCCCGTCTGCCAGCGCCAGTCGCCAGTGATGTCGGTCGAAGGAATATCATGGCCGGCTCCGCCCATCACGTTGCCGAACATGCCGTTCATCATTCCGGGCTTGACGCTGAGATCGAGGATGGTCTCTTCTTCGCCGTCGTCAATTCCTGTGAATTCTGCCTGGTCGGACTTTTTCTCCACCACCCTGAGCTTGTCGACTATCTTGGCGGGGAGGTTCTTGGTCGCAATCTGGGGGTCGTTGAGGAAGAAGGTCTTGCCATCGATGGTAATCTTTGTGATCTCCTTTCCGTTGTGGGTAATCGTACCGTCTTCGGAGACCTCCATTCCCGGGATTTTCTTGAGGAGGTCCTCAAGCATGTCGCTGTCGGTGGTCTTGAAGGTGGAGGCCGTAAAGGACATGGTGTCGCGCTTCATCTGGATCGGATTGCCCCTGTCCGTCACCTTCGCCGCCTCCAGCTGGGTGGCGTCGGTGCGCATCTTGACAGTGCCGAGGTCAAGATCCGCGTCTTTGATCTCGATGCTCTTGTCGTACTTCTTGTAGCCCAAGATTTCTGCCCGGAACACATACTTGCCGGGCTTGAGTCCCTCGATACGGGTCTTGCCGTTCTCATCACTGAGCTCGTAAGCTACGCCCTTGTCGTTGTCGGGGCGGTGGATGGAGACAGTCGCAAAACCAACCGGCTCACCAGTCTGCGAATCCTGGAGGACTGCCTTAACGCTATAGGCCTGCGCATGCGCGAAGAAGCCTGCCGCAAAAAGCAGGACGACCGCGGTCTTGAGGTTCAGATTCATAACCTTCTGATGTACTACTACTTGACCCTGTCGGGGTTTTCTTTGATAAACTTGGCCCACGAATCGCCCTTCCCGGCACTGGTAAGAGGGCTCGAAAGCTGGTAATAATGACACATCGCGATCGCCAGAGCGTCCGTTGCATCAAGGTGTTCCGCTTCAATTTTAATGCCAAGGGTTTTCTGCACCATCGTGCTCACCTGCTCTTTGGAAGCGGAGCCGTTTCCACAGATGGCTATCTTTGCTTTTCGGGGTGCATACTCGGTGATTTCGACCCCGTGGGCGGCCGCTGCGACCATCGCTGCGCCCTGGGCTCTGCCGAGTTTGAAGATTACCTGCGCGTTCTTGTCGAGGAACGGCGACTCGATCGCCATACAGTCGGGGTGGTAGCTTTCACACAGGCCCCCGACGAACTCGCTGATCCGGGCGAGTTTGGCATAAGGATCTTTTTCCTTGCGGATATCCAGAACGCCCATGTCTTCGAATTCGGGCTTTCCGGACCGACCAACACGGACGACCCCGAAACCAAGCAGGTTGGTTCCGGGATCGATGCCGAGTATGGTACAGGGCTTAGTCAATGCGGTCGAAGCCCGTGTAGGGACGGAGCACCTCGGGGATGATGATGCCGTCCGGAGTCTGATTGTCTTCGAGAAGGGCGGCCACTACTCTCGGGAGAGCGAGCGAGCTGCCGTTGAGAGTGTGCGCGAGCTGGGTCTTGCCGTCGGCGTCGCGGTAGCGAAGGTGCAAACGGTTGGCCTGGTAGGTCTCGAAGTTGCTTACCGAAGATATCTCGAGCCAACGGCCCTGGGCGGCGCTCCACAGCTCGAAGTCGTAGGTGATGGCCGAGGTGAAGGACATGTCGCCGCCGCAGAGGCGGAGGATCCTGTACTTGAGACCGAGTTTGTTGACGAGCGATTCCACATGGGCTACCATGTCGTCGAGAGCGGCGTAGCTGTCTTCGGGCTTCTCCACGCGGACGATCTCCACCTTGTCGAACTGGTGCAGACGGTTGAGCCCGCGGACATCCTTGCCATAAGAGCCGGCTTCGCGGCGGAAGCAAGGGGTGTAGGCCGTCAGGCGCTGAGGGATTTCGTTTTCAGCGAGGATGACGTCACGGAAGATATTGGTGACAGGCACTTCAGCTGTCGGGACCATGTAGAAATCGTCCACTTCGGCGTGGTACATCTGGCCCTCCTTGTCGGGGAGCTGACCGGTGCCGAAGCCGGATTCCTTGTTGACCATCACAGGAGGCTCAACCTCTTTGTAGCCGGCCGCAGTATTGCAGTCGAGGAAGAAGTTGATAAGCGCCCTCTGGAGTTTTGCGCCCTTGCCCTTGTAGACGGGGAAACCTGCGCCCGTAATCTTGACACCGAGGTCGAAATCGATGATGTCGTATTTCTTCGCGAGCTCCCAGTGAGGGAGGGCACCTTCGGGGAGGTTAACCTCCGGGCCGCCCATCTTCACCACCTGGTTGTCCTCAGCACCCTTGCCGGGCACCACGAGGTCGCAAGGCATATTGGGCAGAAGGACGAGGTTGGAGGTCATCTCGGCGGTAGCCTTGTCCATCTCGTCGAGAAGAGCGGAACTTCTGGCTTTAAGCTCGGCCACAGCCGCCTTCGCTTTTTCTGCTTCTTCTTTCAGTCCCTGCTTCATGAGGGCGCCGATTTCGGCAGCCTTCTGCTTCTGCTCGGAGAGCAGCGCGTCGCTCTGGGTCTGGAGCGAGCGGCGCTTGGCGTCAAGCTCGATAATCTTGTCGACAAGAGCCTCGGCGTCGAAATTCTTGATTTTGAGTTTGGCGATAACCTTGTCGCGGTCGTCGCGAAGTGTCTTGAGTGTAAGCATAGTCTGAAACAAAAAAGGACCTGCAATCCGTTTTCCGAAGTGCAAGTCCAGTATTCTACTCCCCCGGGATTAGCTCTCGAAAGGGATCACCGATACGTAAGACTTATCCTCTCTCTTGCGGGTGAACTTGACAGTTCCGTCTACAAGTGCGTAGAGAGTATGGTCTTTGCCCATACCGACGTTTTTGTCAGGATTGTGAACCGTACCTCTCTGGCGGACGATGATGCCTCCTGCCTTGACGGTTTCTCCACCGAATTTCTTGAGTCCAAGTCGCTTGCTATGCGATTCACGACCGTTCTTCGAACTTGATTGTCCTTTCTTGTGTGCCATAATTCAACAGAGTTTTAAGCGATTGCGATCTCAGCAATACGGATTTTGGAGAGTTTCTGACGGTGTCCGTTGCATTTCTGGAAACCCTTGCGACGGATCTTCTTGAATACGAGGACTTTGTCTGCCCTTGCGTCATCAGCGAGCACGGTGGCCTTGACCACGACGCCCTTAACATAGGGAGCACCGACCTTTACCTTGCCCTCGTTGTCGAGCAGGAGTACTTTGTCGAACTCCACATCAGCACCTTTTGCTTCCGGAAGACGGTTGCAGAAGATTTCGTTGCCAGCTTCTACCTTGAACTGCTGGCCGGCAATGTCTACGATTGCGTACATTGTACTTAAAAACTTACTTAAAAGTTTCGACTGTAAGCGTCAGCCCTCGCGGCTGCTCTTTGCCTGCTTATCAGCCATCTAATCAATTGGGACGCAAAAGTAGGAAATTTTTGGTTCACCTGCAAAATTATTTTGTAAATTTGTAAGGATATCCATGGAAACGACGTTCACATACGACCGCTATGTCACCGGCAAGAGCTTCATCGGCCGCAAGTCCGAGAAGGAGTTGCTGGAGAACACCCTGGCCTCCGGGATGAACGTAACCATCTACGAGCCGCCCAAGACCGGCAAGACCTCGCTTCTTCGCGAGACCTTCCTCGGGATGAAAAACGGCGTGCTCGGCGCCCTCGACACCATCGATGTCACGCTCCTGAACGTACGCTGCGAGAGCGATTTCGCCGTAAGGCTCGCCTCGGCCGTAATCCGCCTTTACGCCTCAACCCCCGACGAGATAGAAGCGATGTGCGCCAAGTACCTCGGAGGGACCGGTCTCAGCTTCGACCGTGAATCTTATGCCGCCGGCAAGGAGTTCCTCAGCGTGAAATCAAATGGCGGAAGGGTCTCGGACTCCGACCTGAGAGCCGCGCTGACGCTCCCCTACCGCGTAGCTGAAGACCGCCGCGAAAAGCTCTACTACGCAGTGTTCGAGTTCCAGAATATCATGCTTTTCGACGACCCTGACCACGTCCTCCAGATCTTCGAAGAGACGGTCCGCAAGGCCACACCCCGCCAGAAATCGCATTTCGCCTGGGTCTGGATCGGCAGCATGGTCAATGCGATGAAGGAGATCTTCGAGCACAAGCGTTATTTCTACCGCATGGTCGAGCGCATCAAACTCGAGCCGATCGCCTACCGCGACATCGAAAACTACATCATCCGCGGATTCTACGTAAGCGGAAAGGTTATAGAGAAGGAGTACATACGCGACATCTGCTCGAAGCTCAGAAGCAACATCTTCTACCTCAACCACTTCGCCTCGATCTGCGACGGACTCACCCGCGGATTCGTCTCCGCTCCCGTAATCCAGGAAAGCCTTCTTTCGCTTGTCGCAATGCATGAGCCGCGCTTCATCGCCATCATGAACAGCCTGACCAACTTCCAGGTCAGCCTGCTGCGCGCCATCCTCGACGGCGAGACCAAGTTCAGTTCTTCTGATGTGATTGCCCGCTACGGCCTCAACTCATCGGCCAACGTAGGCCGTCTCAAGGACGCCCTGTCCAAGAAAGAGATAGTCTGTTTCCTGCCGGACGGCTCTGCCGTCATCCTCGACCCTCTGTTCGAATACTGGGTCAGGACCGTTTTCTTTGCTTAGAGTTTGCTGCCAATCACTTCCAGGTGCTTGGTATAATTATTTTTGAGGCGCTGGATGGCGTCGTGGAAGGTCATGTTCTCGTCGCCGTTGATTATGTTGCCGCCGTTGGAGACTTTGTCTCCCGAAGGGTCCCACATCTGGAAGTTGAGCGTCGCGCTTTCCCTGAGCAGCGTTTCGCATTGGTCCATGTAGGCGGGAATCGTCTCAAGCAGAGGGAGAAGCTCCTGGAAGCGGGCCTTGACCTTGGCCTTGAACGCCGGATCCTGGAAAAGCCGCGCATACCAGATGGCGTTTCCGTTGACAAGGCGGTAATCTCCGCCCGAGGTATAGAACGACAGTACGCCCCAGTCGAAGTCCCAGCAGGGACCGGCAGTCAGTTTGCCGCCGCGGTCTTTGTGGAAGAAGACGCTCCCGGGGTTGCCGAGCTCGTGATTGCACATCACCTCATAGACTATCCAGTAATCGATGAACGAATCCACGTCGAGGTACTTCGCATAGCCGTTCACGAGGTCCTTGAAGTTGCTGCCGTAGATCACTCCTGCAACCTCGGAGATGTAGTTCTTGATATAATCCTTCTGGGCGGGGGTGATGACATCCGGGTCGGGAGACTTCACGGCAAAGGGAATGCCCCCGGAGATACCGCCGCACTTGCCGTGTTTGTCAATCCACTGGAAAGTGTTGTCGTAGTGAAAATCCAACTCCAGCAGGTATCC
>CAMNNY010000106.1 GCA_946546175.1 uncultured Bacteroidales bacterium | reverse complement strand
CTGGAGCTTGAGCCGGACTACACGCTCGCGAAGTACAACCAGAAGTTCGTTTCCGACAAGGCTACGCTGAGGGTAACCCTCGAGCACGTCACGCCCTATACTCCCAATGAGCATTACTACAAGATCTACACGGGAGAATGGCTCGATCGTTACATCAAAGAGCAGGGATACATCAACCAGAACAGACTGGAGCGCCTCGACCCCAATGTCCTCGGCGACGAATCGATTATCGCCGGCTACAGCGTCAATATCTATTCGATCGGTGCTACCGGCCTTCAGAAGCCTTACTACAAGATTGCGCTCGTGAGGCCTCTCGGTCAGTGGTCGAGGTTTGGCTTCCTGCTCTTCAAGTGTACAGACAGGGAGACTCTGTCGGCCTTCGACACCATTCTACGTTCGTTCAGGGTCTTCAGCCCGTTCGGCACATCGCGCAACTACCTGCCTGCGCAGGAAGCAAGGCCCAATCCCCGCTGGAGCGCCGAGACCAGGGCTTACTACGACAAGCTCCTTAGCCAGCAGACGCTCGATTTCGGAGTGTTTACCTACAGTATGGTCAGATCTTCGTCGAGCCACTACGAGACCAATACCAATGGGTTGAGGTCTGAGCAGGCACGCATCGAGGCTGCTATGGGGCATACTTTTGACATTATGCCCACCTATACGCACCTCGCTTGGGGCGTCACTCCCAATCCTTTCCCCATCGAGAATGCCAATGAGTTCGCCGGTGGCAACGGCTTCAACGGCAAGCCGGTGCTTCAGTTTACCTATCAGTACACTACCGACAACAACAATGTCAACTCTTCGTCGACTTCCTCGAAGTCTTCGCCGATTTTTGGTATCCTTCGCGGCAAGTATGACGACTTCCTCACCGAACTCGCCCAAGGCCTCAAGGAATATGGCCACCCGGTGCTCTTCCGCCTCAACAACGAGATGAACACCGACTGGACAAGCTACTGCGGAATGATTAATATGTGCGATCCGGAGATGTTCATTGACAGCTGGAAGTACCTCTACGATCTTTTCGAGAGGGAAGGTGTCGACAATTGCATCTGGATCTGGAACCCCGTAGCTGTGTCCTGTCCTTACAGCAACTGGAGCGAGGACCTGGCTTACTATCCGGGTAATGACTACGTGCAGATTCTCGGCCTCACTGCCTACGAAGACGGCAATTCGCTGCCGCTCAAGTCGTTCCGCGAGCACTACACCAAGCTCTACAACAAGAGCGCGGCCGTGTTCTCCCAGATGCCCTGGGTGATCAGTGAGTTCGGCTGCGGAGCCGGTGGAGCAGCATCAGGCGTGGAGAAGCGCAACGCCTCCGAGCAGGCGAAATGGGTCGCGGCGATGTTCGACCAGTTCCTCGACCGTCCTTCGAATCCCTACCTGCAGCCCATCAAGGGCGCCGTCTGGTTCAGCGCCAACGACTATAGAGGCTCCCAGACATCCAATTATTACAAACTCTCCGAAGATCTTACTGAGACTTTCGAGGCCTTCAGGGAGGGATTCGACAAAATGTATCCAGATGAGTAGCAATACACATATAGTAATCATGGCAGGGGGCGTAGGCTCCCGCCTTTACCCTCTCAGCACCCCCGAGAAGCCCAAGCAGTTCCTCGACCTGCTGGGAGTGGGGAAGAGCCTTATCCGGCTCACTTATGAGCGCTTCCTTGAGGTGGACCCCTCAGCCCATTTCTGGGTCGTGACCTCCAAGGCATACTACGGCCATGTCCGCGAGCAACTCCCCGAGGTGCCCGACGAGCAGATTCTCCTCGAGCCCGTGGCGCGTAACACCGCACCGTGCATCGCCTATGTGTCGTGGAAGATAGCGCGGCGCTACCCTGGTGCGCGCGTGCTCGTCTCGCCGTCGGACGCTTACGTCCCCGACGCCGCCGCCTTCGCGCGCACCTCCCGCGCCGCGCTCGACTTCGTCGGGACCCCCAATCGGGTTTGGGGGGAGGGTGGCGTCATGTACGACGCCGATCGGGCATCTTCCGCCCCCGTCGTGACCTTCGGTATTGCCCCCGACCATCCGGATACGGAGTACGGGTACATCCATGCCGTCGGCTCCGGAGATGGTATCCTCAAGGTTTCGGCCTTCAAGGAAAAACCCTCCCTGGAGGTCGCTGAACGCTACCTCGCCGAAGGCGGCTACTATTGGAATGCCGGCATCTTCGTCTACGGGGTCCAGACCATGATCGACGCTCTTCGCGCCTATGTGCCAGATATCGCCGCCATCATGGATCGCCTCGCCCCTACGCTCTACACGCCTTCCGAGCAGCCCGCCCTCGAAGAGCTCTTCCCCCAGTGCGAGAAGATCTCGATCGACTACGCCGTGATGGAGCGCTACCCCCATGTGTTTGTCGCTCCCGCCTCCTGGGCCTGGTCCGACCTCGGCTCTTTTGCCGCCATCGAGAAGGTCACGGGAAAGAAGTTGCAATTCTGATTTACTCGATCTTCCAGCCCAAGCGCGCTGCAAGTAATTCGAATAATTCACGGTCGGCTGCAGGAATGGTAACACGTACCTGAAGCATATCGCCGTAGAACGGCTTTGAAGTCGGCTCGGCCAATGCTGCTTTAGGCATTTCGCGGATCGAATACCCAGAAACGAGCCTGGAGGTCTTGACGTTTTTTCGTTGGACGTCCACATTGTAAGAGTTTTGGAGTCGCAGCCACATTTCTGCGGGGATGTCTTTCAGCCCCGACTCCAATTTGGCTGCCACTCCGGGCGTAATGTTTCTCGTGCCGTGGATGATGGCGCTGAGGTGAGTGGCTTGAATGCCAATCATCCCGGCAAATTCTTTCTGACTGATTCCCCTTGCTTTCAGTTCTTCCCCGAGAATGCTTCCAGGGTGCACCGCCTCGAAAGGAGAGGTGTTGTTAATCTCGATCATAGTGTTATTTCTTGTTCCCATAATGAGAATCATCTGCAAATATACAAATAGTTATTAAATTATCATAACAATTACCATAATTATTTAATCTAAAAATTATTCGCTCTCACTAGGCTCCTTCGCCGCCATCAAGAAGGTAACGGGAAGGAAACTAACTTTTTAAAGTTTTTTCAAAAAAGATTTGGAAAATTCGCGGGGATAGTATACCTTTGCAATCCCTTTCAGGGCTGGAAGACTCGTTAGCTCAGTTGGTAGAGCACAACACTTTTAATGTTGGGGTCTCGGGTTCGAGCCCCGAACGGGTCACAAAGAAGAATTGAAAGAATGCACCCTTAGCTCAGCTGGTAGAGCAACTGACTCTTAATCAGTGGGTCTAGGGTTCGAATCCCTAAGGGTGCACAGAAAAGCAGGTCGC
>CAMNNY010000105.1 GCA_946546175.1 uncultured Bacteroidales bacterium | reverse complement strand
CCCCCCCCCGCCATAACCAGGGCGGGGGCCTCGTCAGCCCGGCCGCTCGATACCTCGCGGCCTCAGGGGCCCGGGACGCCGCGCGGGGCTCGGCTGGGTGGCCGGTGAGATCCCGGTGCGAGTCGGGAATGCCGAGGAAAGGGGCGCGGCTAGTGTGGCCGGTAAGATTCCAGTGCAGGTCGATAATAACGGGATATTAGAGGCGGAGGTTTGCCTGGAGCTTAAGTTCGTATTTCGGGGATTTGTCGGGAGTCCAGGGGTAGCGGGTGGAGGCGGCGCGGAGCGAGAGCCAGCGCCAGCGGGCGTAGAGCGAGAGCGTCCAGCCGCGCCCGTAACAGGCTGGGACATTGAAACTTCCTGGGGTGTCGCGTTCGTAGACATAGATGCGGTCGTTCCACTTGTCGGCTTTGAACAGCCCTCCGCGAAGATAGACCGAACTACTTCCCTCTTTCCAACCACCTTCCAGATACCATAGCCACGAGAACTGCTCGCACCACACGGTGTTGAGCCGGAAATGCGCCATCCACGGGCCGCATGCGAGGTCGAGATCGGAGCGAAGGTCGTTACGCCACGCGAATTTGTCTTCGGGACGGTAGCGGGAGTTAAGACGAAGCGAGGGGCGGAAGACTGCCGTGGAGCCGAGCTTGAAAGAAGGATTCAGCAGGGCAATGGTCTTGTACTGACGGGTATCCTTGAGGGAGTTATAGAGGTAGTCGGAAGTGAGAGAGAAACATGGCAGTTCCAGGCCCAAGGCCACTCCCCTCCCCGCTGAATCGGCCCGCACCAGCAGGCCGGCCCTCTTGCCGTAGGCAAGGTTAAGGAAAGTCCCGCCGCGCAGGGCAGACGACCCTCTTCCCAACCGGGCGAACTCGCCGAAGAGGGTGAACCGCCTGATGGTTGTGCGCCAGTCGGCCGATAGGGATGCGCCGGTGGGGCCGTGAAGCAGGCTCGCGCCGTAGCTGCCACTGCGGGTGAGGTAGCCGGCATGGATGAATTGCTCCCCCTCCAGGGTCGCGAAGCCGCTGATTTCGAGCGGGCCGCGGGAATAGACGGCCGCCAGTCCGCGCTTGGCACTGCCTTCAGAGAGCGTGGTCGAGCCCGAGATGCCGGTGCCGGAACGGGCGAATGCGCCGACGGTGTAGAAGGTCGTCATGCTGAAGCCGGTCCAGCTGAGCAGGCCCTGGCCGAAACGGACGCCGAAATCGCCGGCTGTCAGAGAGAAACGACGGGAAGAGAAAGATATGTGGGCCGAGGTAAGGGACCGGTTTTTGAATGCGCCACCGCCCGACAGCGCGCCATAGGAAACCCGCAGCTTTTCGGCATCAGTGCGTACGCCAGAGCGCCAGCCGACGCGGGCCATGGCATCGGCCGAGAGGCGTTTGCGGTACAGCGCCCCGAGCTGTCCGCGGGGTTCGAGCCGGACGAACGGCTCCAGATCGCTCGCGAGTTGCGCACCGATACCGTCAACGGCCGCCAGTTCGGCAAGCGAGCAGATATCGCCGCCACGCGAAATGTAGTCCTGGATCGAGGCGGCTTGATATGGAGAAAAGAGTCCGCTTGAGACGAGTTCGCGCTTCGAGGCAGAATTGATCTTCAGCGGATGGGCGGCAAGATCCTCGAAACGTTCGATTTCCGAAGCCGACAAATCCTCTTCACAGGATGCTCCCGTGAGCCTTACAGCTTGTTTTAGATAGTCCGTGCTGCAGATGAGCGCAAACACAAAAAGAAGAAGTTTCATACGCAGTTTAAATTTGGTGATTGCAAGTTAGCAAAGACCGCTTAAATTTCCTATCTTTGCGCCAAATAAGTATCTATGAAAGAGAGCATCACTCTTCACGACAAGACTTTCGTTCCCTATCTTACGAACGAAGAGCTCGAAGCCGCCATCGACAGACTGGCAGAAATAATCAACCTCGAACACCAAAATGAAAAAGAGCCGGTCATCCTGCTCTGCGTTCTCAACGGTGCAATCATGTTCACCTCCGAACTGATGAAGCGGCTTGATTTCCCTATCGAACTCATGACTATCAAGGTCGCTTCCTACAGCGGGACACGCTCAGGAGGCCATATCCAGGAGGTTATGGGAATCACCGGCAGCGTCAAGGGCCGCAAGGTCATCATCTGCGAAGACATTGTCGACACTGGCGCCACCATGGTCTATCTCGACAAAAGGCTGCGTGAGAGCGGTGCCTCCGACGTAAAGATATGCTCGATGCTCCTCAAGCCCGAGGTCTACAAGCAGCCCCTCAAACTCGACTATGTGGCGATGGAAATCCCCAACCGCTTCATCGTCGGCTTCGGCCTGGACTACGACCAGCTCGGACGCAACTACAAAGACATTTACGTACTCAAAGATTAGTTTATGAAATACTACATCATTTTTGGCCCTCCCGGAGCCGGCAAGGGCACTCATGCGGTGGCTATCCGCGAAAAGTATAATCTCTGCCACCTCTCCACCGGAGAACTCCTCAGGGCTGAGATTGCAGCCGGAACAGAACTGGGCCTCCACGCCAAAGCGCTTATCGACAACGGAAATCTCGTCCCGGACTCCGTGGTTGAGAAGATGATAGCCAAGAAATTCGACGAGGTCAAGGGTGTCGAGGGTTTCCTTCTCGACGGTTTCCCCAGGACCCTCGGACAGGCCGAAGATCTTGACAAGCTCCTTGGAGAAAGGGGCGAAAGCGTCACTGCGGTTGTCTCGCTGATGATTCCCGATTCGATGGTGCACGAACGCATCCGCCACAGAGCCGCCATTGAGGGCCGTGCCGACGACGCTTCCGATGAGATCATCGAGAACCGAATCAAGACCTACCATTCCCAGACCGAACCGCTGATCGATTTCTACAGCAAGCAGGGCAAGTACCACGAAGTCGACGCTACCGGCTCGACCATAGAGGAGAACCGCGCCCGTGTTCTCGCGCTGATGGAAAAGATCGAAGCCTAAATCCGAAACGATGGCCGACAGCAACTTCATAGACTACGTCAAGATATTCTGCCACTCCGGTCACGGAGGGGCGGGGTCGATGCACCTCTACCGGGCCAAATATGTGCCCAAGGGAGGGCCGGACGGAGGCGACGGAGGGCGCGGCGGCCACATCATACTCAAAGCCGATCCGCAGTTCTGGACCCTCATCCACCTGAAGTACCGCAAACACATCAAAGCCGAAGACGGCGAAAGCGGCAGCGGAGGCCTGCGCCATGGCAAGAACGGCGAGGACATCACGCTGCAGGTGCCTGTGGGTACAGTAGTCAAGGATGCCGAAACTGGCGAAGTCCTCTTTGAGCTCGTAGAGCCCGGCGAAGAACGGATACTCTGCCAGGGCGGCCGCGGCGGACTCGGCAACAATAACTTCAAATCAGCCACACTCCAGACCCCTCGCTTCGCCCAACCCGGCGAAGAAGGGGTGGAAGGCTGGTATATACTCGAGCTCAAACTTCTCGCAGATGTAGGTCTGGTAGGCTTCCCCAATGCCGGAAAGTCGACCTTGCTCTCCACCATCACATCAGCAAAACCGAAGATTGCCTCATACGCATTCACGACGCTTGAGCCCAATCTGGGTATTGTCAGTTACTACGACGACCAGTCTTTCGTGATGGCCGACATTCCGGGCATCATCGAAGGCGCACACGAAGGCAAAGGCATAGGAATACGCTTCCTGCGCCACATCGAGCGCAATTCAGTTTTGCTCTTTATGGTCTCGGCTCTCGAAGAAGACATCAAGGGCGCGTACAAGACTCTGCTCTCCGAGCTCGAAATGTACAATCCCGAGCTTCTCGACAAAGACCGTGTTCTCGCCATCACCAAGTGTGACCTGATCGATAAGGATATCGAAAAGGACATCGAGAAGTCTCTTCCGAAGGACCTCCCCCATGTCTTCATCTCGTCGATGACCCAGGAAGGCCTCAAAGAACTCAAGGATACCCTCTGGACAGCCCTCCACAAATGATTGACCTGACAGTACTCGAGCAGCTCGACAAGAGCTGGACTCTTGCGATCAACAGCCTCAATTCTCCGTTTACGGACAGATTGTGGACATTTTTCAGCGGCAAACTCGAATGGGTGCCGCTGTACATGCTTGTGATCGCCTTGCTGATCTACCGTCTGGGCTGGAAAAAAGGACTGCTGATGATTCTGACTACGGTGCTCTGCATCCTTTGCGTCGACCAATTCGCCAACCTTATAAAGCACACAGCCGAGAGGCTGCGCCCCGGAGCCGACCCTGAAATGATAAGCAGGGGCCTGCATGTCGTGATTCCCAGCAAGGAAGGATCGTTCGGATTCTTTTCCGCCCACGCCGGCAATGCAATGGCATTCGCCGTGTGTTCGTTCAAGGCGCTTAAGATGGGCAAGCAGGCGTATGCCCGGCCATGGAAGGGACTTACGGCCGCTTACGGATGGTTCATTACCATTTGGGCTATACTTGTGGGGTCGAGCAGAATCTTCGTCGCGAAGCACTTCCTGGGCGATGTCCTGGTCGGATTCGCCGTCGGGCTGCTGTTTGCTGAGATTCTATGCGGTCTGGCGAGGATCCTCACCAAGATCAAACCGGAGACTACTTGACGCCGGTACTTCCGAAGCCTCCTTCTCCCCTTTCCGATTCACCCAATTCATCGACTGTCTCCCAGTCGATAATTTCGTGTTTGGCAAGCACTATCTGAGCAATACGCTCGCCCGGCTCAACGACGAAAGGCTCTGCCGACAAATTGACAAGGATCACTTTGAGCTCTCCACGGTAGTCCGCATCGACCGTGCCGGGAGTATTAAGCACCGTCACACCCTTCTTGAGGGCAAGACCGCTGCGGGGGCGCACCTGTATCTCATAACCGGCCGGGATTTCGAAATACAAGCCCGTAGGGATAGCCGCACGCTCGAGGGATGCCAAGGAGAGCGGTTCACTCAGATCCGCACGCACATCCATGCCTGCCGACAGGCTTGTCGAATACGAAGGGAGGGCATTTTTGCTCCTGTTGATAACTTTTACTGTCATAACGCTACTTCGGGGC
Organism: uncultured Bacteroidales bacterium; assembly: GCA_946546175.1. Classification (GTDB taxonomy): domain Bacteria; phylum Bacteroidota; class Bacteroidia; order Bacteroidales; family UBA932; genus Cryptobacteroides. Next base: position 15,690 of record CAMNNY010000105.1, on the reverse strand, counting down.
TATGTGGTAGAGCACTCCCGTAACTATCGTATATAGCACATTAGGGATCCACAGTGCTATCGCCGGCGGGAGTAATCCGGTATAGACGAACATCTGAGAGAAGCGAAGGAATAGGATGTAGGAGAAAGCCAGTGCTATACCTATTCCGAGATTCCATCCTATACCTCCCCTCTTCTTTTTCGAGGACAGGGCCACACCCATGATAGTAAGGATGATGGCCGAGAACGGCAAGGCCCACCTTGTGTGCTGCTCGATCTCCGCATACATCACGTTTGCATCTCCCCTCATCTTCTGAGTGTTGATGAGCTGCCCGAGTTCCTCGGCATTGAGGGTCTGGACCGTCTTTTCATTGAAACGGAAATCGTCGATGGTAAGAGCGATTACGGTGTCGAGTTTCTCGCCGTATTCGACCTTGTCCTCCATTCCGGAGGTGTAGTCGCGGATAAAATAGCGTTTGAGCTTCCAGCTGCGCGATGTCGTGTCCCACTGGGCAGATTCGGCGGAAAGTTTGCTCACAAGCTTATTGTCTTTGACCGATTCGAGCGTGAATTTATAGGCAGTCCTGTTCCAGTTGCTGAACGACTCCACATAGACGAACTGCCCCGGGGCTATCTGGTAATGGACATTACGTTCTTTGGGACCGGAACGATGCTTCATATACTGCTCCTCGAATTCTATGCGATGCATATTGGCATGCGGGATCACATATAGGTTGAGCCCCAGCGAAAGGAGGGCGATGAGAAATGAGCCGGCAATATAAGGCACCATCATGCGGTGGTAACTGATTCCTCCCGACAGGATGGCGATAATCTCGGAATTTGCAGCAAGCCTTGAGGTAAAGAGGATTACCGTGATAAAGACGAACAAGGGGCTGTACATATTCACGAAGTACGGCACGAAGTTCAGGTAGTAATCGAGGATTATGGCCTTGAGCGGTGCTTCATTCTTTACGAAATCGTCGATCTTCTCCGAGATGTCGAAGATGATGACGATGCCGATAATGAGAATGATGGCAACGAAAAACGTCACCATAAACCTCTTGAATATGTACCAGTCCAGCTTCTTTATCATAATCTGGCAGATAACTTTCTAACTGCGGCGTCTTTCCAGGCGGCAAAGTCGCCTGCGATGATGTGCTGTCTTGCCTGCCTTACCACGTCGAGGTAGAAGGCAAGGTTGTGCTCGCTCGCAATCATTGCCGCAAACATCTCTCCTGCAATGAAGAGATGCCTGAGGTATGCCTTTGAATAGAGATGGTCCACAAACGAAGTGCCAAGCGGATCGATCGGAGAGAAGTCATTTTCCCATTTGGCATTGCGCATGTTCATGATGCCCTCCCAGGTGAAGAGCATCGCGTTGCGGCCATTGCGCGTCGGCATCACACAGTCAAACATATCCACTCCCCTTGCGATGCCTTCGAGAAGGTTTGCAGGCGTACCCACGCCCATGAGGTAGCGTGCTTTGTCCTGCGGGATCACAGGATCCAGAACCTCAAGCATCTCATACATCTGCTCGGTGGGCTCGCCTACTGCAAGCCCGCCTATCGAGATTCCGGCATCGGCATATTCGAGGGCATGCTCTGCCGCCTCAACCCTGAGGTCGGGATAGACGCAACCCTGAATAATCGGGAAGAATGTCTGGGAATAGCCGTAAAGCGGCTCGGTCTCGGAGAAACGTTTTGCAAAGCGCTCGAGCCAGCGTTTGGTGAGGTCGAGCGACTTTCTGGCATAGGCACGGTCGGCGTCGCCCGGGCAGCACTCGTCGAGAGCCATCATAATATCGGCCCCGATAATGCGCTGGGTATCCACGTTGTTCTCGGGAGTAAAGGTGTGGCGCGAGCCGTCAATGTGGCTCTGGAAGGTGCAACCTTCCTCCTTGAGCTTCCTTATGCCCGTAAGGGAAAACACCTGAAATCCGCCGCTGTCGGTAAGGATCGGGCGGTCCCAGTTCTCGAATTTGTGCAGACCTCCCGCTGCTTTCAGAATATCAAGTCCCGGGCGAAGATAAAGGTGATAAGTATTGCCCAGTATTATCTGGGCACCGATATCCTGCTTCAGATCACGGTGATAGACTCCTTTGACGGAGCCTACCGTACCCACCGGCATGAAGATGGGGGTTTCGATCACGCCATGGTCTGTCGTAATCAAGCCAGCCCTGGCCGCCGATTGAGGGTCTTTATGAAGCAGTTCAAATTTCATCGCCCAAAGATAGTGAAATCCCGCGAAAAACTCTAAATTTGTATGATAAGACAAAAGACTAAACCAATCAATCCGATATGAATAATAAGAACATCAGCCTTCGCCTGATCATTATGAACTTCCTCGAGTTCGCAGCCTGGGGTGCCTACCTCACCTCAATGGGCAGTTTCCTTGCCCGCGTGGGTCTCGGGGAGAAGATCTGGCTCTTCTTCGCAATGCAGGGAATCGTCTCTATCTTTATGCCCGCCTTGATCGGCATCGTCGCAGACAAGTGGATTCCTGCCCAGAAGACTCTTTCACTGTGCCACCTCATTGCCGGAATCACGATGATCGGTGCGGGAATCTACGCCATGAAAGCCGGAAGCGCTGTCCAGTTCGGGCCGCTGTTTACCCTTTACGGCATCAGCGTCGCATTCTTCATGCCCACGATTGCAATCGCCAACTCCGTGGCGTACAGTGCCCTTGAAGGAGCCGGGAAGGATCCCGTGAAGGACTTCCCCCCTATCCGTGTTTTCGGCACGATCGGCTTCATCTGCCTGATGTATTTCGTCAACTTCATGTCCAACGGAGAGGGCCTGAGGTATCAGCACTCCTTCGAGCAGTTCATCGTCTCGGGTGTCATCAGCCTTATCCTCTGCGGCTATGCGCTGACCCTTCCCAACTGTCCGTGCAAGACTTCTTCCGAAGGTGAAAACCTTGCGGACGCTCTGGGCCTCAGCGCCTTCAAACTCTTCAAGGACAAGCAGTTCGCAATCTTCTTCATCTTCTCGATGCTGCTTGGCGCCGCACTGCAGGTCACAAACGGCTACGCCAACACCTACATCACATCCTTCAAGGACAATCCTCTCTTCGCCACCGCCTGGGGAGTCAACAATGCCAACGTCATCATCTCCCTCGGACAGATCTCGGAAACCCTCTGCATCCTGCTGATCCCGTTCTTCATGAAGAAATTCGGCATCAAGAACGTGATGCTCATCGCAATGTTCGCCTGGGTGTTCCGCTTCGGCTTCTTCGGCCTCGGGAATCCCGGTCCCGGAGTGTGGCTCTTCATCCTCAGCGGAATAGTTTACGGTATGGCCTTCGACTTCTTCAACATCAGCGGTTCGCTCTACGTCAACGAGAACACCGACAAGGGGATCCGTTCCAGCGCGCAGGGCCTGTTTATGCTGATGACCAACGGCCTGGGGGCATCAATCGGAACCTGGGCTGCAGGAAAGGTGGTCAACGCCCTGGTCTTCACCCCCCAGGAGGCTCTGCGTCAGGCAGGCGCCAGCGCCGCGGACATCGCAGCCGCAGGCAACTGGAGCCAGGCCTGGTACATTTTCGCAGGATACTCACTCGTCGTAGCAGTCCTGTTCGCCATCCTCTTCAAGGACCCCGCCAAGAAAGCAGCCAGGGCATAGTCCTAATAATCAATAAGTGATTCATACGCGGCCTCGATGATATAGTTCTCGAGGCCGTTGTATTTTGTCCCGTGGTCATAAGAACCGAGATCGTACTGCCTCACGAGGTGATAGTATCCCCTTCCTCCGTTGTAGTCGAAACTGCCAGGCCCGTCCGAACTTGCGACGAAAGACCGGTCGAGAAGCAGTTCATCGTACTGCGTGCCTCCGACGCTGAAACTGAAACTGAAGAAATTCAGGTGTGAACGCAACGACGCGGCGGCGTCCTCAAGCGTAAGCGGAGTATCGAACCCGACGACTTTGATGGGGTTGTCTGAAGCTTCAGTCGGGATACTCACATGATAAGTCAGATGATTAAGTGAACTGTTTACCAGTACATTCGAAGGGAAGAAATCCGACCAGATAACGGAGTTCTCCGGTATCGCACCCTCACAGAAAGGCACGAAAGAGATTCCGATCCTTCTTTCCGGCATGTAGTCTATCTGACATCCCACACTGACATAGAGGATCACATCAAGCGTATAAACCCCAGAGTAAGTCTTGCCGGTATGAGGGTTGGTTACTCTTCCGGTAAGGCCGAGAACACCGCATGCCGGGAAAAGGTCGTAGTGCAACGGGGCGAAGTTCATCGTAAATCCCGCAAGCGAAGCTCCTTCCGAATAATCGTCCGCCTCGCCGGAACTCACCGCCATATCGGGGATGCCGTAATCAGATCCGTCTGCATGAACGACCTGCCACGTAACTCCGTTCGGAGACGGTGAGTGGCAAGAGCCGCCGGAGGTGAAATCTATCTCTATCGAATTGCTTCGCAGGGGCGGCGGTGCAATCTGGTAGTTATAGTAAACACCCAGATACCTTTGTGAAGGAAAGGCCTGAATCCCAGTCAGAGCCCCTTCAGCCACTATACTGTCCCCGCTGGCAAGATTCATGGATACCCTTACCGGGAACGTCGGTGTGCTTCTGCCATAATCTGCAGTCCCGTAGACAAGGACTCTGGCTATATCGTCTTCTTCGCACATTGTACCAGTAGTAATATCCGTCGCACGGTATCCGTACATTGAGGGACTCTCCACGTGAATAAGGCCATAAAATGACTGGAATTCCGACATACGGTCAGATACGCTATTCGTCAAACCCTTGTAGGGCAGAATCGGCTCCGGCACTGCAAACGTCTCCAAATCCAGCTTATTTCCGGAAGCATCCGACAGCCAGACCGAGAGGTCGTCATCATAGCTGAACGACGATTCTGCGTCATACTTTCTGTTTCCGGCTTCGGAGACGATACCGTCGGAGACATTGAGGCCGGGCAGCCCCACCGAATGCATGAACGGGTTGGTCCTGGACTTGTACTGACTCACTTCAAAGTTCATCTGGGCGTCTTTTTTCAGCGCCCGGACATACATCTTCTTCAGACTATGGACCACAAAGTACTGCAATCCCAATCCAAGGTCGTTGTAGGTCTCCAGGTCAGACAATCCGGGACGGTCGGGCCCCAGCGTCACAGACCAACCGGCAACCGACACGGTGAGCGGACGCTCTGCGCTTGCGCTCGGGAACGACAGCCAGCCATATTGCCCGCAGTATTCGGGGAAATCCCAGTCCATCCCGGGTATCCCGGTGTAGGCGTAATCGAGCGTTATATCCGTAGAAGAAGAATGCCTGCCATCCCACGAAGTCACCGTAAGGGTGGTATGTGGGCGCTCGTCTCCGTCATACAAAGCCCTCACGTAGACTCTGCCCCCTTCTACCTTCGCTTCCAATATCGGATTATCGGAGTCGGAAAAAGAGGGGTAAAACGCCATGTCGGCAGGGCTCACCGTAACGGGGACCTGAGTCCATCCGCCTTCTTGCATGACGGTCTGGGTAGGGCGCACAAAGGACAGCACACGCTGATCATCAAGATCCCCAAGAGAAGATTTCCAGTTAGCCTTGATGGTTCCGGAATCACTGAGCGTGAGCGTGATCGTCACCGAGGTGTTTCTCACTATGCTGAAGTCTTTGCAGCTGTCAGAACCTAGCATAATCTTGAGGTCGAGGTCTGCCGACGCCCCACTGGTTGTCCACTCCCCCTCTATGTGGAGATAGGTGCAGAGGTTGCGATACTGTTCGGGTACTCCCGGCAGCGTTTTCTCCCACGGATCGTCATTATGCGGCAGAAGAACGCCCTGGCAGTTTTCCGGCACATAGAACACCGCACCTTGGCCATTGTTCAGGGCGGCGAGATCTGCCGGGCTGGCGCAGTCTCCGTCTTCAGTGGAGCCCGAAGCCTTGGAGACGGTAAACGGGCTGATTGATGCAGCCTGCTGCTTGATTCTGACCGAATTCACCTGATAGTCGCAATTCTCGAGTTCCTTGTCAAGAACCAACTCGAATCGGGCAAACAATCTGGTCAGCTGTATGCTGAGCGAATGCGAACCGGCCGAAAAGGTATGGTTCACGCCTTCACGCAGGCACATCGCCATCTGCGACGGGGCGACACTGATCGAAGCCAAAGAGGATCTGGACGCCGGGGCATGGACCTCACCACAGTTGGCAAGAGCATAAAATGTGTACTCAACTCCGGAGTTGAGTTCCATCTGCAGGGCAGCTCCTTCAGAGTACGATTCAGCGGCCAGCTGGTCTCCTCTATAGGCATATATATTGAGATTTGTTACCTCTGTCTCAGAGAATCCGGCCGTACTCTTAGTCTGTGGAGCGGAGGCGGCATTAATCTTCACCACAACTCTCCCTCTGCCGCCGGCCTCTCCTAAATCTGACTCCAGGGGCTCGCATGACAGCCCGAAGAGTGTCAATGCAGCTAACACTGCTATTGCTGTTTTGGTTTTCATATCTCGACTTTATTCCAGGGTTTCACACTTACCGAGACTCCGCCGTCGGTATAATCAACACTCACATAGATATCTTCCAGATCCTCTTTGGACCAGTCGTAGCCGGCAGCCCGGATGTAGTCTGCAAGAGGCAGCCTGTCAACCGGGGCTTCGCCGGCCTTAGTCATATCTCTGTCATAGAACTCAAGTTCGAGCGTATCGTCGTCCGACTGCCTTGGCAGACAAATGCGATGATACTCTCCTATGATGGGATGTATGGTGGCGGAGAAAGGACCTGCCACCGGCGACAGATCCGCATAATCCATCCCGCAGACATTCCCGCTGATCTTGACATAGTAAGGGTAGGCGGCGTCTTCTGTCTCCACGATCGTAAGATAGAGCTGAGCGAACTGCTTGTGGAGCACACAGGACATCTCCACGATGTCCGAGTACACTCCGACCGAGTCGGAGAACGCATAAAGCCGGTCCATCTCGGTATCCTCGTCAATCAGCACCTGAGTGCCGCTGATCCGGCAAGAATGGAGTCCACTCAAAACCGAAAGGAGAACAGGTCCCCTTTCGATTTCGAAACATGACGCAGCCTTTCCCCCTGATTTTGAGATCCGTCCCTCGTAGTACGACGACTCGCCGGCAGCTATTACCTGCATGATCTCATCTTCTCCTCCTTCTGCCAGGATGCTGACAAGCCCGGGGCAAAGAGTTCTTTCCGTCTTCACTGAGCAGGACACAAAAGCCAAAGAGCACATCATACCAAACAGGAAGAAAGGTAACGTTTTCATCAGACCGTCAGATTAACTGTTCGGAAATCTCGCTGGTAACCCAATTCTTTACCGTCACGCTGAACGAGATATCGTCGGAAGTGATCGGCGTATCGGGATTCTCGCTTCCGCCTCGCTTGATTGTAACTCCTGCAATCTCGTAAGACTTGTTGGGCTCCATTGCGGGAAGAGCGATAGGATAGTAGTATTTCTGAGTGCCCAGTGTAGCCTCGACAACCAGCTTAGTGACTTTTGAGCTTGCAGGATTGGGCATTGCATAGAAATAATGAAGAGTATTGTACGACGAATTATTGGCTACAGTAGCGGAGGGGGCGTCGTAAAGAAGAGCCGGGAGTTCGGATTTGTTCTCTCCGAGATTGTACCATTTGGTCGGAGCTGCCGTCTGGCCGTAATTGAAGGAACCGGCTGCGTTCACAAGATAGATCTTATCGACCTTGAAACCGAGGGCGGCAAGCGAAGGCGAAGTAAAGTTCCTCGAGATCTTCTTGAGCACGACACGGGATACCAATCTTGATACATCAATCTCAACTGACTTGGTTCCAGGCAGGGTTACGGTCTTGCTTCCCACCATCACGAAGGAGCTTGTCGTATTGGCCGACAGGTCAACTGCAGCAGCCTCAAATGCAGACAGAGAAGACACGGAAGAAAGATCCGGGGCGTTGACTACGGCGTAAATCTTCCTGCTTCCGGCTGTACACGACAGGGAGAGAGTCGAAGCATTATTGACGGTTGCATAAGCATCGAGGATATCTCCCCTGAATACCAGAACCTGAAGAGAATTGACTTTGGCCTCAGCCGTAGCGATAGACGCGGCCTCACCGGTCGCTTTTGTCTGTATATCAACAGCAGCTCCGCCCAAAGTAACATTTATGTTACATAACTGGCCATGCTGTTCTTCTCCGAAAGGATCCGCTTGAAATTTGTTACATGCAATAAGAGCTAGTGCGGCGCATGCCAGAGCAGGCGCAATTCTGAAAAAGTGTTTCATAATAATAGCTTGTAAAGTTTGGGTTGGTTAAAGGTGGTTACATTTCATACGAAAGATCTTCTGTGTCGAGGATGGAGACTTTTGATGCGACAACCTCGAAAGAGGTGCGCTCAACACCGTCTGAGCCGGTAAATTTCTGAGAGCGTATCCTCCCCGCCACAAATACCTTCGATCCGGTCCTGAGCAGATCCAGATCCTTGGTCCTGTCGCTCTCCCAGGCGACCACATTGTGCCATGTGGTTTCGATTACGGCATTGCCTTCCTTGTCCTTGTAGGCCCTGGAAGTCGCCACCGAGAATCGCGACATCTTGTTTCCTGAAACTGTTTGAGTCTTGACGGAGCCGACTATGCCCCTCAACTCGATACGGTTCATCTGTTCCATAAAGTTTTTCTTTAGCATTATAAGTTTAACATCTCCCCTGTCTCGGTCCGCGGGCCCGGAAGGGTTAGTGCAAAGGTGGGGAGAAAAAACCGCCCGAACGACTCTCGGTGACGATTGCCCAAAAAGAAATACCTTTCTTTCGATTTTAGCACATTTCTTTAGGTTTACATCCGATTCCGTCCGAAAAAGAGCGACAAAAACGAGCGCCTAAAGTTTTATTTTTCAGCCGAAAAATATGTTTTTCATAATAAAGAATCTTTAGGGTGTTCGAAGTGACGAAGCAGGGGTTACATTCCGGCATGGAACAGAAAAGATATTGCCTATGCTGCGGCAAAGAGCTCCACGGCAGGCCGGACAAGAAGTTTTGCAGCGAACAGTGCAAAGACAAATGGAACAACGCGCGCAAATGCGAACGGCGCCAGGTCCGGGCCTGCGTTTTGCGCACTCTTGAATGCAATTATAGCATTCTCAGAAATCTGACGGAGTCAGGAGGCACAGTCTGGGACCTTGGGCTGCTGGCAGCACTCGGCTTCAGACCTGACTACATCACCCGCCTGGTCTCCAATAAAAAAGGGTATCTGATATGCGAATGCTTCGACATCAGATACCACGTAACAAAAACTAAACTTGCGCTGGAAAGCAGGGGCTCAGCCCTCGACTAATTCAGCTTCAAGATCGTAAAGATCGGCGGAGGTAATCCTCACATTGATAAACTGCCCGACCAGAGAATTAAGATCGGAGACAGACGGGGCGCTGACTATAATCTCTCCGTCCACTTCCGGACTTTCATACTGGCTCCGGCAGACAAGCTTGCCTCCCACGACATCATCCACCATTACGCGCTCAACGGTCCCTACACGTCCCTTGCAGAACGCAAGAGAAATCTCGGCCTGCTGCTGCATCAGCAGATCAAGCCTGCGCTTTTTCTCTTCCTCCGGGACATCATCACGGAAATGAGCTGCGCCGTAGGTCCCTTCCTCTTCGCTGTAGGTGAAAGCCCCAAGTCTTTCGAATGCAGCCTCCCGACAGAAATCCATCAGTTCTTCAAACTCCTTCTCCCCCTCCCCCGGGTGTCCCACTATCATAGTAGTGCGAAGGGCAACGCCCGGAACTCGCGAACGCAATTCCGAGACCAGATGGCGAGTCCACGCACCGTCCACATGACGGCGCATATTGGAAAGCACCACGTCCGAGATATGCTGAAGAGGAATGTCCAGATACTTGCAGACCTTCGGATTGACCGCCATCTGCTCAAGCACGTCGTCGGGGAAATCAGCAGGATATGAGTAATGGATACGTATCCATTCTATCTCCGGGATATCGGACAGCCTGCGGATCAGCTCCGCAAGACATCTCTTTTTGTAGAGGTCGATCCCGTAGTAGGTGGTGTCCTGCGCTATCAGAACGAGTTCCTTGACCCCGCGGGCAGCGAGATTGGTCGCTTCTTCCACGATCTCTTCCATGGGGACGGAGACGTGAGTTCCGCGGATGAAAGGTATCGCGCAATAAGAGCAGCGACGGTCGCATCCCTCGGAAATCTTCAGGTATGCCGTGCCCGGCCCGCATTCTGTCGGCACACGGTTGCGGCATTTCGAATGATCCGGCACGACGCCGAGGTACTCGAGGAGCGGGTCAGTCCCTCTCGCCCCGAACCATGCATCCACTTCAGGAATCAGCCCCGGAAGTTCTTCGGGATAGCGTTGGCTCAGACACCCAAAGACAATGAGTGACCCTACAAGGCCCTGCTTTTTCAGCTCTGCCGCCTCGAGAATCGCATCTATACTCTCCTGCTTGGCATCACCGATGAAGCCGCAGGTGTTGAGAAGCAGGTAATCTACCTGCTCCGCAGAATCTTCTGGAAGAACAACGAAATCTCCCCCCAGCTGCGAGAGGAGATATTCGGTGTCGATACGGTTTTTCGAACAGCCGAGAGTGACGGCCTTAAGCCTCCTGAGTCTGCTCTTCTGTTTCAAAATCCAAAGATGCGTACTTGAGGAGTTCGTTGTACCAGTCGACTATCTTGCGCATGTGCGAAAGATAGAAGCGATCGCCGTCGTAGTTGGGAACCGCCTTTGAGAAAAGGTCCTTGATCTGGGCTTCAGGAGCTTTGGATGCAGGAGCCTCCTTGCCGTCAAGCGCCTTCTGGAGCGCAAGGAACACCTCTGAAAGCTTCATCTCTCCCTCATCGGTATAGATTGCGATATCTTCCAGAGTGGTAATTCTGCTTCTGGCGTCGAACACGGTCCTCTTGCCTTCTGCAAGGGATTCAGCAATTACGCCGCCCCTCGCCTGGGCAAGATAGCGGAACAGTCCGTGCTGTCCCGATACTGAAAGAATCTGTGCAAGATTTGTCTTCATATCTTCAATTGTTTTAGTAATCTGTCTACCCGGTCGTGGAGCTCAGCCAGACCGGAATCATTATCGATAATAAAATCCACGGCGGCAGGATCGGGTTCATTCTGAACCGCCGATCTCTCGCCGACCTTGGGATTGCGGCGCAGACGGGTCTCATACGGAGCCCTTACCAACACCACTTTGTCAAACACTCCGGCGAACTGCACTTTGTCGAGGGCAACCGCCGACTCAAAAATAACCACTTCCGAAGCAGCACTCTCCGCGAACTTTCTGAAGTCTTCAAGCACCAGAGGGTACACTAATTCTTCGAGTGCCAATCGCTTCTGCTCATCCCTGAAGATAATGCCGAGCTCCGAAAAGGGCACTCCGAGAGTCTGCTCTATCTGCTCCTTCAAGCCCGGAACAGATTCGTACAAAGACTTCGTGCGCGTATCTGAGTCGTACACCGGATAACCCAGCCCGGCGAGATAATTGCAGACAGCGGATTTACCGCTGCCGATCAGCCCCGTAACAAGAATCTTCATCCGGTCCATGACTCACAGCGAATCGGACTCGACGCACTCACAGAAAGGAGGATCCGCCTCCCAGGAGATAGTCATTTCGGGAAGGCCTTCTACCCTGACCATACACTTTCCGCCTATAGATGAGGCGAAATCGTTGTAGTCAACGTAGAAATCGGCCGACGAAGCGGGACTGCCGCTGATGGGGAACATGAAACGGAAGTTTACGTCGACAGCCGCAGGATACACCGAGAGGGTCTTACCCTCCGGAACATTGCGGACTCCCACACGCACCCTTTCCTTCACTCCCACATAGCGCGATACCGGCAAGGAGTAGGCGGTTTCCTGAGCGGAAAGCCTGGTGCCAGCCGGCACCTCGAGACGGATCCTGCCATGCAGCGATTTGTCTACGTCGTACTTGGTGATCTGCCGGGTAATGACCTGACCGATGCCATCGAGCCGCGACGGGTTGCCATAAACGAGCACGGAATCGGGGCTGAGCAACATCTCTCCGCTCGCCATGAACTGATCCCGGAAACGGATCTGCCGGAGCGGAACAATCGGAACCTTCTTGTAGGACTCGGGCGCGAAACGCACAGTGACATAGTCTGATGCGAATTGAGCCTTCGTCTGCGGTCCGAAGATAGCCTCGGTATAACGGACGAGGTTGTTAGCCGAAACGGCGAAGAAATCACCTTCGAGATGGCGGAAGTGTTCCGGATCGAAATGAATGTCTACCGCCCTGCCACTGCGCAGCGAGAGGCCCATGAGGCTGAACCCGGATGCTGTGACGCTTGCCGTGACCGGCACGCTCTCGATGGCAGATTCGCTGCGGCCCACAATGGAACTGTGGGCAACTACGGGCACGGTGACCAGAGCGGTGGTCTCCTGCGAGAGATTACCCACAAGCCATATCGCCAAAGAGGCGAGCAGGGACAGCAAAAATGCGGTATAACGATTCACTTCTCAGACGGATGCCTACTTCTGCTGGGCCTGGACGTCGGTAGTGTCGCGAACGATGGAGCTCTTGTCCACCCTGATCTTGACATCACCGTCGACCTTGAGCAGAACGGTCTTTTCTTCAATCTCACCGATAGTGCCGTAGATACCGCCCGCGGTGATGACTTTGTCTCCCTTCTTGAGCTCGCTGCGGAACTTCTCGAGTTCCTTCTGCTGCTTGCGCTGAGGACGGATCATGAAAAACCACATGATTACGAAAAGCGCGATGATCATAATCCAGAAGCTCCACTGGCTTCCGCCCTGGGCCTGGCCTGCTGCAGGCGCTGCGGCCTGGAGTAAAGAAATAAGAGTCATAATTGTTGTTCGTTATTTGGATTTGTTACTTATCAGTTTGTCGAGAAGGCCGTTGACGAAGGCCTTGCTCTCAGGAGTACTGTAGAACTTAGAGATCTCAACATACTCATTCATTATAATCTTGGGGGCGATTGAGGGGAACGCCGCCGCCTCAGCCATACCTGTGACGATGAGGGCGAGATCGGTAGTGCAGATGCGTCCGATATCCCACTTGGGGGTGAGCTCCGCAATGCTGGCAACCGATTTGGGATAATCGGCCACTGCCCTGCTGACCACTCCTACCACAAAATCACGGTCGGAGTCCTTGCCTTCCTGACCGGGCATCTGGCTGAGATAGAGCTCCGGGAGAGACCACCTCTTGCCAGACGCGAAATCATTCATGGCGTGGCAGCAGTATGTGAGGGCATACGCCAGGTCGTCATTCCACCATATCGAAAGGCTCTCGATTATCTCCTCAAGCTCTTTGTTGTCTACCAGTTCATTTTCGAAGATCTTGACCCAGAGGCGGGCATCGGCCTCGATGCCGCTATCCGGATCGGCCATATAGGCGGCGTAATAATCGGAGGCCTTCACGGCATCGTAAAGATGCCAGAGGAAAGCGTCGTACTGGTCCCAGCCGAGTTTTTTCTTGTCTATGAGCTTTCGGAAATCGGGGTCGTCGGAAAGAAGCGGAGCGATAGCATTGTCCGCAAATTTCATATTGGGATGCTTTTCTTCCTCTGTCGGGTGGAACTTGGCCCTTGCCGCCTCAATACGGTCTTTCGCCTCTTTCGTGAGAGCCGGAACGAGCGCGAGCATAAAAAGATAGAGGTCGCGCGTGGACTGGCATGAAGCCTCAAGCTGTGAAAGCGCTTCAGCCTTAGTCATTTCCGGATTTTCTGCCAAGGCGTAGACCGTCTTGAACGCCTTGATTCGCAAAATTCTTCTGTTTAGCATCCTATGGTATGTCAATTAATTCCTGCAAATATAAGCAGTAATCGAAAAAAATTCTAATTTTGCATTAAGTAAAACAACCATTTTTTGTCATGTACAAGGAAGATTACGATTCCTTCAGGGAAGAAAGAGGTTCTGACGACGTGTTCTCAAAACCGGTCAGAGCAGGAAAGCGTACATATTTTTTTGATGTCAAGTCTACAAGGGGTCAGAAGGACTTCTACCTTACCATTACTGAGAGCAAGCGCCACAACAACCCCGACGGCAGTTTCACCTTTGACAAACACAAGATTTTCCTCTACAAGGAAGACTTCGAAAAATTCCGGGAGGGACTCGACGAAGTGATTGCATACATCAAAGACAACTGCTTCGGAGGAGAGATTCCCCAGCGGCCCAAGGAGGAAGGAGATGACAGTTTTTAATATAGATACCCTCAAATCAGCCGCGTCCTACGTGGCTGATTTCATTTCCGGCCGAAAGCCCGAGGTTGGCATCATCCTCGGGAGCGGACTGGGCTCGCTCGCTGGCAGCATCGAAGACCCTCTCGTACTCCCCTACTCCCGGATCCCCAACTTCCCCGTCAGCACCGCCGTCGGCCATGCCGGAAACTTCATAATCGGGACCGTCTCCGGCAAGTGCGTGATAGCCATGCAGGGACGATTCCACTACTATGAAGGCTACCCGATGACCATCGTCACGATGGCGGTAAGGGTAATGTACCTGCTTGGCGTACGGACCCTGTTTGTCTCCAACGCGGCCGGCGGACTCAACCCCGAGTACCGCATCGGAGATCTGATGATCATCAAAGACCACATCAGCCTTCAGCCCAACCCGCTGATCGGCCCCAATATCGACGAACTCGGCCCCCGTTTCCCGGACATGACACACCCCTACGACTCGGATCTCAGGCGCAGGGCCCGCGCTATCGCCTCCGCCAGAGGATGGTCTCTCCACGAAGGGGTCTATTTCGGCGACACCGGTCCGTCTTATGAGACACCCGCCGAATACCGTTTCTTCCGCAGCGTGGGCGGCGATGTAGTCGGAATGAGCACCATTCCGGAAGTAATCGTCGCACGCCACTGCGGCATGCGTGTCTTCGGAATGTCGGTGGTTACCAACGAAGCCTCAGGCGATTTCGCCGAGGACTACAAAAACGACGGCGAAGATGTGGTGAAGGCAGCCGACGCCGCAGCATCAAAGCTGACGTACATCTTTAAAGAACTCATCGCAACACTCTAACAACCAAAACAATAATACTATGTCAGAAACAATGGCACCCTACCTCAAGGCAGTTCAGTATATCCGCACCAAAATCGGCACCATCACCCCCGAAATCGGAGTTATTCTCGGAAGCGGACTCGGGTCGCTCGGCGACAAGATCGAGAACCCTTGCATCATCCCCTACAGCGAGATACCCGGATTCCCGGTCAGCACGGCGATAGGCCACAAATCTCGGCTTGTCATCGGCGATCTGGGCGGCAAAAAGGTGGTCGCGATGCAGGGCCGGTTCCACTACTATGAGGGTTATACCATGCAGCAGGTTACCTTCCCTGTCAGGGTGCTGAAGCTTCTCGGCATCAAGTTTCTGTTCGTGTCCAACGCGGCCGGAGGCCTCAACCTCAGCTACCGTGTCGGCGATCTGATGGTCATCAAGGACCAGATCAACATGATGCCCAACCCTCTTATCGGCCCCAACGACGAGGAGTTCGGCCCGCGCTTCCCCGATATGACTCATCCTTACGACCTTGAGCTTCGCAGGCTTGCATTCAGGCTCGCACGCGAGATGGGCATCCATGTCCAGGAAGGAGTCTATATCGCATGCACCGGACCGTCCTACGAGACCAAGGCCGAGTACAAGTTCTTCCGCATCGTCGGGAGCGACGCAGTGGGCATGAGTACCGTGCCTGAGGTAATCGTCGCGAACCACTGCGGGCTTCGCGTATTCGGCATGTCGGTCATTACCGACCTTGCCCGCGAAGACGCATCCGACGACTATGTCACCGACGGAGA
>CAMNNY010000104.1 GCA_946546175.1 uncultured Bacteroidales bacterium | reverse complement strand
GAAGGCGGTGGAGACCATGTCGGACATCACGTCGCCGTCGTAGTTCTTGCAGGCCCAGATGAATCCGCCCTCGCTGCGCATTACGCGGGCGACTGCATCGTCGATCAGGGTGTAGAAGTACTCGATGCCGGCCTCTGCGAAGCGGTCCTTGTACTCCTCGAACACTTCCTCGAATATCGCCTTGAAGCGGCCGTCATATTTCTTGGAGATGGTGTCCTTGGTGGCGAACCAAATGCTCTGCTTGAGGCTCAGGGCATACTGGAAGCAGGAATGGGCGAAACTGCGGATGGATTTGTCGGTGTTGTGCATTCCCTGAAGCACGCCGGGGCCCTTGAGCTCCTGAACCACGACCTCCTGCTTCTTGCCGGAGGCGCCTTCGAAGACGAGTTTGGCTGTGCCCGGTTCGTCTGCTACGATTTCGACGCTCTTGTAGACGTCGCCATAGGCGTGGCGGGCGATAGTGATGGGCTTTTTCCAGAACTTGACTGCGGGATGGATCGTGGGGATGGTGATAGGGGTGCGGAAGACGGTGCCGTCGAGAGTCGAGCGGATGGTGCCGTTGGGGCTCTTCCACATCTGGTGGAGCTTGTACTCGGTCATACGCTGGGCGTTGGGCGTGATGGTGGCGCACTTGACACCGACTCCGTACTTCTTGGTCGCCAAGGCCGCATCGAGAGTGACTTTGTCTTCGGTCTTGTCGCGGTTGGGAAGTCCAAGATCGTAGTATTCGGTCTTGAGGTCAACGAACGGAAGGATGAGTTCATCCTTGATCATCTTCCAGAGGATTCTGGTCATCTCGTCGCCGTCCATTTCGACGAGCGGGGTAGTCATTTGAATCTTTTTCATAACTCTTGTGATAGCCGGCCCGACCGGCTGGCTTTTATTTGCGGTTTTTGTAGTAATTCATAAGACAGCCGTCAGCGAGGATCTGCCTCTCGTCGGCGGTGAGGTTCTGGAAGAAGAGGTGGATGGGCTTCACGCCTGATTTGGTGATAACCTTGGCGTCGATCTCTTCCTTGCCTTCGAGTATGGCCTTGCGGATACCGGGAACGAACACGCAGTCGCCGACTTCGTAGTCGAAGGGAGTGTCCTGCGCAATCGTGAAGGGGAGAATGCCCCAGTTGATGCAGTTGCTGCGGTAGCGTTTGGTGGCGTATTCGTAGCAGATGTTGGCATCGCCTCCGAGAACCTTCTGGCAGGAAGCGGCCTGCTCGCGGGCGGAGCCGTCGCCGGGCTTGCGCGCGAAGATGCAGGAACCGAAGGAGGTGTTTGCGGCGTCGGCTCCGACCGCCTTCAAGGCCGCCGAAAGATGCTCGCTGACCTTGCCGGCGCGGCGGTCGAGGTCCTGACTCTGGATATTCTTGGAGAGGCCTACGTAGTCGGGGCAGCGGCGGCTCAGGGCAAATTCGCTTAGTTTCAGCGGGTTCGAGCGGTAGCTGGAGGTCTCGCCCGAAGGGATGAGCTCATCGGTAGTGGTGACGGGATCCTGGATTACTGCCGCAAGTTCGAGCAGCATGTTGTCCTCCATCCCGTACATCTTGGGCCAGTCCTTGATGTTGGGACCGTAACGCAGATCGAGGCTGAGGTCTTCCTTGCCGAATCCGTAGTAGACGCGGCTCTTGTAGATGCGGTCGTCGAACTCGTAGGGCTTGTGGGTGTCGGTGTAGTCGATATCGGTCGCCGCCGTGATCACTCCGCCGTTGGCGGCCGTCGCAGCGATCGAGCGTGCGTCCATCAGGGCGACGAGCGAAATCTGGCCCTGTCCGGGCTTGGAGCCTTCGCGGTTGGGGAAGTTGCGGGTGGTGTGGCGGATCGAGAAGCCGTTGTTGGCGGGGACGTCTCCGGCACCGAAGCAAGGTCCGCAGAACGCAGGCTTGATAGCTACGCCTGCCTCAAGCAGTTCTTCAGCAATATGGTTGCGGGTAGTGGCGAGGTAGACCGGAGTGGACTGCGGGTAGCAGCTCATCGTGAAATAGTCGTTGCCGATGGTCTTCCCCTTGAGGATAGAAGCAGCCTCGGAGAGGTTGTCGTAGGTGCCGCCGGAGCAACCGGCGATAAGTGCCTGGTCTGCCACGAGTTTGCCGTCTTTGATCTTTGAGAGGAGGTCGACGCTGACTTTGTCGCCGAATCGTTTGCGCGTGTCCTCCTCGACTGCCTTTAGGATGCCGACGGGATCGGCCTGCAGTTCGTGGATGGTGACAGCGTTGGAAGGATGGAAGGGAAGCGCGATCATGCTCTCCTGAGAGGAAAGGTCGATGCGTATCATGCTGTCGTAGTATGCGACTTTGCCCGGCTCGAGCTTGCGGTATTCCTGCTCACGGCCGTGGGTGCGGTAGTGTTCGCGGACAGTATTGTCGGTGACCCAGATGGAACTGAGGCACGTAGTCTCGGTTGTCATCACGTCGATACCGTTGCGGAAGTCGACCGGGAGCTCCTTTACGCCGGGGCCTGCGAATTCGAGTACTTTGTTCTTGACAAAGCCGGATTCGAAGACAGCCTTAACGAGGCTGATGGCTACGTCGTGGGGACCGATGCCGTGTTTGGGCTTGCCTTCGAGCCACACGAGGACCACTTCGGGGGCATTGATGTCCCAGGTATTGCGCAGGAGCTGCTTGACGAGCTCGCCGCCACCTTCGCCGACGCCCATGCAGCCAAGGGAGCCGTAGCGGGTGTGGGAGTCTGATCCGAGGACCATCTTGCCGCAGCCGGCAATCTCTTCGCGGACATACTGATGGATGACTGCCTGGTTGGCCGGTACATAGATTCCGCCGTACTTCTTGGCGGCGGACAGGCCGAAGACATGGTCGTCTTCATTGATGGTGCCACCGACGGCGCAAAGGGAGTTGTGGCAGTTGGTCATCGCGTATGGGATGGGGAATTTCTCCAATCCGCTGGCGCGTGCCGTCTGGATAATACCTACGTAAGTGATGTCGTGGGAAGCGAGCGCATCGAAGAGGATGTGCATCTTGGATCCTTTCGAGCCGTCTTTTTCGTGGGCGCGGAGGATGCCGTAGGCGATGGTGTTCTCGCGGGCCTCGTCGGGAGAGAGGGGCGCAGATTCTGCGATGGTCTTGCCGTCGAGAAGATAAACACCTTTGGAAATCAGTTCAATCATATTATTAATTATTTAATAAGGAGTCGATAAATATAGTGAGGGCCAGCATGTCGGCTGCGCCGCCGGGGGAGATGCCCTCCTCGGCGTATTGCCGGCAGAGGGACTCCAGCTTTTCCCGTACTGATTCGGAGAAAACTTCGGGGCTGCAAGCTTTTTCCCTGTGAGCTATTTCAGCGAAGATGTCGGCTGCCTGGTCGCGGAGTTCTTCGCTGCGCTCATATCCTGCGCGATGAATGATGCAGGTATCGTCGAGCGACGCTATCAGACCGATAATGGTGCGCTGAAGAGCGTAGGGCTGATTCTTGATCCCGTGGTAATACGGCTGCCAGAAGGTGAAGAGGTCTTTGTAGCCCTCGAGCGCCATTTGCCTGGCTCCGCGGGCCCCGAATTGCAGATGGGCCTGCTGGCCGTGGGTCAATCCGGTTTTGGCTGTGGCAGGTAAAGTGCTGATAGACAGCTGATTATTAAAAAGGATATGGGCGATTTTCGACACATCGTTTTGTATAAGTGCCTTATACTTAACGAGTTGTGCGCCACGTATGTCGGAAGGGTCTCGAGGCTGACGCCCGGCTATAGCATTGAGCGTGAGGCCGAGAGCGAAGATGGCGCCGCGGTGGGTGTTGACCCCGCCGGTTGCCTCGAGCATCGCAGCCTCGGCGTCGATGCCGAGCTGCCGGAGCTCTTCTGCAGAGTCGGCGAGGGTCATCCTGGACCAGAAGGGTCTTAGGGCGGAGATGCTACGAAGCATAAGCGTGTAGTCCATATCTTTGTGGGCTCCTGTGCTCTCTGGGCAGACAAGACCAGGCTTGAGCGGAGCGTCGAGTTCGAGACGGAGGGCGCGCCCGGCGAGCTGAGCGATCAGGAAGGGATGCGAGGACGGGGGAGTGAGGGCGGCGGCCGCATGGAAACGTCCCTGCGAGAGCAGCTCGCGCACGCGCGCTCCTCTGATGAAACGCCCGTTGGAGGACTTGAGCCTCCGGATTTCGGACACTTTAATTCCATAGGCCGGAAGCATCTCCTTCATCAGGGCATTGTAGCGTGCCGTGAGGGGGTCTGACGGCTCACTGCCGACAACGCGGAGAGTCGCTCCAAGTGCGGGCGCTATATGCCTGCCGAAAAGGTCTATGTCGAGACGCATCTGGGTTTCGGAAGCGTCTGAAAGGTCTTTGAGAAAGTATGTCGGGAATGTTGCGGCCGAAATCTGGTACGCTGATCCCTTGGCTACAACAGCCTTCGCCGGGGATCCGCGCCGTATCATCTCGAGACGATCCGCATAAGTGAATTCTGATGTGTCCTCTGCTACAGGAATAACATACAGATTATCAGAGAGAGCTGATGCCTGTTCCAGCAGGTATTGGTGGCCGAGCGTGAAAGGATTGGCGTTCATCACGACCACAGTTCCGCTGCCGCCTTGTCGGAGCGAAGCCAGATAACTGCAATAGTCTTCCAGACCACGGCCATTTTCCATGAGGATGGCTTTGGGTGCCGATGCTATGGTGTTGAATCCCAGGCTCTTGAAGATGGTCTCGTTGCCCGGTTTAGTGAATGCCTTGAGGTTGTGGACACCGCGCGCTCCCGCTTCGGAGATGATGTGAGAAATCAGCGGAGTCATAAGACCTTCGGAGCGTACGGAGCGGCTTACGGCTACGCATTTGATCACGTCGCCATCCAGACCCGCTCCGCCAAGGATACTTCCGTCTTGGCCGCTTATGGTATAGTAAAATTCGGGAACCTCCGGCCTAAGGCCATTGTCCTCGAGAAAGCGCTCTACCTTGGCGCGGAAATAAGGAGATGAAAGCGGTACCTCCTCTATGTCTTGTGCGGTATAAGGTTCCATTGTAGCAGGCTTCCCAATACTCCCGGTACGACCTACGTATGAAATACTCTAGTAAAGATAGACATTTATTGCGAATAATCCCGAACCATGCACGAGATTTTTTCAAGGAGCGCCTCCACTGTGTGTGTCCGGGCGCGCATGCAGAAACGGGCTTCATTGTCGCACAGAAGGCAGCGGCGTGGCTCAAGACCGATCGCCTGACGGGAGAGCGGGCAGGGGAGCCCGTCTTCCGAAAGAATGATCACGTCGATGTCCATCAGCCGCCCCAGGGGGTGCGTGTCTTCGATGAGGCAGGCCATGCGCTTGGCTTCCAGCGCGGTGTGGGGCACGGTCATATATGCTTCGAACCCGGTCGGCAGGTCGCGCACTTCGGGCTCGCACCCTGGGAAGGCTGCCCGCAGCGCTTCAATACCCGCCTTGCCGATAGCAAGTGAATCCGGCGAACGCTTCACCGGGCCGGGAAGCTGAACGGTGAGACACACAAGCGCCTTGCCGGGATAAGTTCCCAGCAAGGCGGCCTGGTGACTCACGCGGTCTTCCCGGCTTCGCAGAAGCTGTTCGAGGGTAATCACTCCTGGATGATATGGATGGTATCGAGCTGCTTGCCGTGGCGGTCCATCACGACACCGACGACCCTGTCTCCAAAGGGCAGAGGATCGGGCTGGCCGATGATGGATGATGCCTTGGCTGCCAGGGCTTTGATATCAACTACATGGAGCCCTGCTTCAGCAAGGGCTTTCGCCAGTTCGGGACGTGAAGGGTTGACAGCGATGCCGTACTCGGTGACGACCACATCGACTCCTTTTCCGGGGGTGATGAGGGTAGTGACCTTAGGCACGACGCAGGGGATGCGGCCGCGCAGCAGCGGGCACACGATGATGCTCAGTGCGCTGTCTTCGGCAGTGTCGGGGTGCCCGCCGATGGCGCCGCGGATGATTCCGTCGGAGCCTACGAGCACGTTGACATTGAAGTCAGTATCGACTTCGAGGGCCGAGAGGATGACGATATCGAGGGCGTGGACGGCAGAGCCAAGGTGGTCTGCGCTTGCATAGTCGATCGAAGATACTTCCTGGTGGTTCTGGTCGTTTGCGATAGATTCGGCTGCGACCTTGTCGAACGACTGTACGTCGATAAGCTTACCGATCAGCCCTTCTTCGTGGAGCTTGACCATGTGGGCTGTGATACCGCCAAGGGCGAACGAAGCCTTGATGCCCTGCTCGATCATGCTCTCGCGAAGATACTTCACCACTGCGAGCGAGGCTCCGCCGGTGCCGGTCTGGATGCTGAATCCGTCTTTGAAGTAGCCGGAAGCCAGAATGACCTTGGCCGCCTGCTTTGCAAGGAGAATGTCGCGCGGGTTCTTGGAGTCGCGGATGGCTCCCGAAGATATCTTGGAGCTGTCTCCTACAGACTCAACTACCACCACGGACTCTACCTGGCTGGCCTTTATGGACATCGGCACGTTGGGGTAGGCGACCAGATCGTCGGTAAGGACGACTACATGGTCGGCATACTGTGCGTCCGGAAGTGCATAGCCGAGGGATCCGCAGATGGATTTGGCGTTTTCGGAGCGGGGGCAGCCGGAGGCGTTGCCGAGCTCGTCACACGACGATGCTCCGAGGAAGGCTACATCAATATGGAGCTCGCCGCTTGCTATCGCGCTGCCGCGTCCGCCGTGGGAGCGGAAGACTACCGGCTCTTTCATGAGGCCGTGGGAGATGGCGCTTGCCAGCTCGCCCCTGAGGCCGGAGGTGGAGATCCCGGTGATAACTCCTGACTTGATATGTTCGATAAGGGGAGCATGGACGTCGGACAGACTGGAGGCTGCGAGTTTAAGGTCCTTGAAGCCCATCTGAGCGAGCTTGTCCACTACCAGATTGACTACTTTGTCGCCACCGCGGAAATGGTGGTGGAAGGATATGGTCATGCCGTCCTTCAGGCCTGACCTGCGGATGGCTTCCTCGAGGGTAACTACCTTTGAATTTCTCATAATGCGTCCTCCTCTTTAAGTACTCCTGATGCTATTGCATAGGCGATGGTGCGCTCGGCGCGGATCACGACCGGCCTGTCTACCATCTTGCCGTTGAGCGATACAACGCCAGATCCCTTTGCCTGGGCCTCCTTGATGGCGGCGACAATGCGCAGCGACTTCTCGATAGCCTTGGGGGAGGGGGTGAAGACTTCATTGACTACTTCTATCTGGCGCGGGTTGATGATGGACTTACCGTCGAATCCAAGGTCGCGGATAAGCTCGACTTCCTTGCGGAAGGTCTCCATGTCGTCGAGATTCGAATATACGGTATCGAAGCAGGAGATGCCAGCGGCGCGGGCGGCTACTACTATGGTCTCGCGAGCGAGCAGCAGTTCGGCTCCGCCGGGGGTCCGCTGGGTCTTGAGGCTCGCCGAATAGTCTTCGGCTCCGAGGGCGATGCCCATCATGCGCTTGGATGCGCTCGCAATCTCGAATGCGTTCACGATGCCCAGTGCGCTTTCGATAGCGGCCATGATCCTGGTCCTGCCCACGCAGCCGAGTTCGGTCTCGACCTTGATGATTTCGGCTTCGAGTTCGCGGACTTCGTCGGCGGTTTCAGTCTTGGGCATACGGATTACGTCTACGCCTGCCTTCACTACCGCCTCTACGTCTTTCTTGCCGTAGGGGGTGCTGAGCGGATTGATGCGGACGACCATCTCGGTGTCGCCGTAGTCTATCGTTTTGAGGGCATTGTAGACGAGAAGCCGGGCTGCGTCTTTTTCCGCCATGGTGACGGAGTCTTCGAGGTCCAGCATTATGGAGTCGGGGCCGTAGATGTGGGCGTCTGCCATCATTCCCGGGTTGTTGCCGGGGACGAACATCATCGTTCTTCTCAGTCTTTCCATACGTCTTTGCCTGTTGCGCGGACAGCGGCCGCAGTTACACGTGCGCGTATGGTGCAGTCAAGGGCGCCTTTGTCCGTGGCTGTCACGGTGGCGTCGGAGATTCCCAGCCCTTCGAGGGTTTCTGTGATTACCTCTTTGATCCGGCGCCCGAACTGGGCGGAAACGGAGCTGTCGAGGTCGATCTGAAGGCCGTCTCCCGGGGCGATCTGAATTACTATATCGCCAGATTCGAGAGTGCCGGCAGTTGCGGTTTTGATTTCCATTTTTAAGAGGTTATAGTATGTATTACAAAGTTACGAAAATAGCCCGATATTTCGTTACAGAGCGCCATCCCGCCTCCCTGCAATTATCGAAAAACAGGTGTTAATAGTGATAAACGGGGAAACAACATTGTTTCTTAGCCCCATTACAGGGTGTTGTGGAAGGGGTGGTTAGCGGAGGATGTCGAGATCCTTCTTGAGCATTACTTTTTTGTCCATCATCGACACTTTCTGGAAAAGTTTGATCTGGTTGGGGAGGTTCAGATAGACTTTGTCTTCGTGTTTTCCCTTGCGCCACCACTTGTAAAATCCTACCGGATCGGTCTCGAAAGGAATGCGTGCCATGATGCCGGTGCCGTATCCGGGATAGTCGACAACAAGCTTGAGGCCCATGAATCTTTTGTAGTAGTCAGGGTCTGCGCGGCGGAGTTTGCTTACCAGCGGATTGAGGACTTCTATTTCGTCGACATGGAGAGTTTTCTCCCTTACGATAAGCTTATGGAGACGTACGGGGTCAGTGAACACCCAGACCCCAACCTTCATCGTTTTGGTCCCTTCCTCGGTTTCGAGAGTGAGCATATCGCTTGAGTGATATACCTTCTCGGGATCGAGAGGAGCAAAGACTTCATTATCCGGTGTGGCCTGTTGTGCAGAGATTCCGAATTCCATCTCAATAGCGGAAAGTTCTTCCGCGGTGGGCTCGGAAATATGTACTGACAGTTCGTCCATAAGTATCTCGATTCGGCAAATGTATAAAAAAATCTCGATTATTACTACCTTTGACCTCAATGAAACATGTTTTAATCGACATTAGCGGCATTTTTTGTCAAGAATCTTTCAGCACCGAACTGGAAAACTGTGGACTATTCCCGGGGATAGTGGACCTTTCGGGGCTCGAAGGAACCAATTGTTACTGCTCCGATGAGGCCTCCGCCGTTATACGCAGGGAGGTGGGTGAAGTGCCGCTTTCAAGTATCTGTTGGATCGATACAGGTGATTATCACTATCTGTCATATTTCAGAGGAAGTTGCATCGGCGAGCCGTTCGAGCTTGTCCTTCTGGATAACCATACCGACGACTTCGATCTTGCGGATACTTTGTCGTGTGGAAACTGGGTCTCTGCGCTCCGTCGCGAACCATTCTGCAAGGGATCAAGCCTCATCCGCAGTACTGCCGAGGCTGCGGCTTTCCTCCGGCATTCCTCTGATTGCGACCTCCTTCCTGTTTTTCTCAGCATTGACCTCGATGTCCTGCGCCCTGAAGAATTTCGGACCAACTGGGATCAGGGGAGCATGAGCTTCGAAGAGATGCTCAGTATCATTGAGTCTATTGTCGCTTCGCGAAAGGTTCTTGCCATAGATATCTGCGGCGGATTGACGGAATCGAAGGGCGCTACGCCTTCCGATCTTGCGCATAATTGCCGTCAGCGGTTGCGCCTTTCTGACGCTTTGCGTAAAATGGGTATTTAATTCCGCGAATTGCGCTTCTCCTATAATCTATTCTTCTTAACTTGCGGTGGTCAATAACACTAGCATCATGATAAGAAGAATACTCACCATCGTCTCGCTGGCTGCCTCCGCTCTTGTTTTGAGCAGCGCGGGATGCACCAAGGACAATAATCCTCAGCCCCCGACCCCAACTGGAAAGACTGCCGTCGTTGATGGCAGCGGCAGCGGCGATAATGGCGCCTCGGATCCGGGAAGTCTTTGTGTCGATATCGGCAAGACTCCTATAATCCTGGCGTACTATACCGAGTACAATGAGCGGAAGCCCGACCCGAAGCTTGTTACCCATATCAACTACGCCCACGGAAGGTTCAAAGATCCCAAGAATGGCACCGGTGGAATAGTCTTTACTGATTCCAAGAAATTCCCCAAGGAGACTATCGCCGAGTTCAAGAAGCAGAATCCCCATCTCAAGATAATGATGATGGTAGGCGGGTGGGGCGCCCATGCCGACGGATTCTCCATGATGGCCAAAGACGAGAAGAAGCGCGACGAATTCTGCCATTCCGTTAACGACCATATGAAAAAGTACGGGTTCGACGGCATCGATATCGACTGGGAGTACCCGACCGTGAGCGCCGACAATGAAACGGGCCGCGACGACAACGACACCAGGAACTTCAACATACTGCTTAAGCAGCTCCGCGACACCCTTGGAACCGGAAAGATAATCTCGTTCGCATCCTCTTCCAGCGCGAAGTATGTCGACTGGCCTACGGCAATCAAGTATATCGACTATGTCAATGTAATGACATACGATATGGGCGCCGCCCCCAAGGGCCACAATTCCCCCCTCCACAAGAGCAGCACCTTCGATTCGCGCAGCTGCGAAGAGAGTGTTGAACTCCACAAAAAGGCCGGCGTGCCGCTGAACCGCCAGGTCATGGGTATTCCGTTCTATGGAAAAGCGGAGAAGAACCCTTCTTCCGGGACGAAGATTTTCGAGTATTCGGTCAAATACAATGAGATGGCTGCCATCCTCAATGACGGTCTGTACAAAGGCAAGGCGCTTGCAAGGCACGTTTTCCGCCGTTGGGAAGCCACGGCCTGCGTCCCGTATCTGGTCGATGAAAGCGGCAAGAATGTTCTCTCCTATGACGACGAAGAGTCCGTCGCGGCAAAGGGCGCCTTTATCAAGTCCAAGGGACTTCTCGGCGGCATGTTCTGGGAGTTCAGGTATGATTCGGACGACATGGCCCTCCAAAAGGCGCTGGTCAGTGCATTGTACGGAAAAAACACTGTGACTGATTAATATTTTTTTGCAGAATTCGAAAATAATACTACCTTTGCAATCCCATACGGAATGGTGCTGTAGCTCAGGTGGTAGAGCAATGGACTGAAAATCCATGTGTCGTCGGTTCAACTCCTACCAGCACCACGTCAAAGACAGGCTTCACGGCCTGTCTTTTTTTGTCCCCGGGCCCCTGAGGCCGCGAGGTCTCGAGCATGCGGGGCCCCCGCAAAACTGTTGTTTTGTGGGGTGCAACGGCCGGGCTTACGAGGCCCCCGCCCTGGTTATGGCGGGGGG
>CAMNNY010000103.1 GCA_946546175.1 uncultured Bacteroidales bacterium | reverse complement strand
CAATCATCGGAGTTCGAAGGCGCTACCATCACTCCTACGCGATTAGCAAGCTGCGGGCGGGAGTGTCCGCGGGGCTCGGTGGTTTCGTCGGATTATCGGCAGTTACTAAGCCGGCCAGGCGAGTGCAACAGGCTCGGCAAGATCGACTGGGCAAGCGGGAGCGAGCGGCCTACCAGGGTAACTGCCAAAAACCGCCGCTCCCGCCGACCTGGTTTTTGGCCCGGGCACAAGGCCCTCGCGCCACTCGCGCGGAAACGTGAGTGGGGTGCGGAGGAGATGCCATACGCGAAGGCTTCGCGGGGCGAAGAAGGGAGGGGGCAGAGTAGTATAAATATTTATCGGAAGATCGCCGGTCGGGGCCGGCGATGACGGGGAGGATGTCCGGGCTGGTCAGGCTTGAAGGGGGGCAGGTCGGGGATGACTCGATCTGGTCGGGATGACTCGATCGGGTTGGGGGAGCTGAGTGAAGCGGAGGGGAGTGGAGTGGAGTGGAGTGGAGTGGAGAGGAGTAGAGGAGAGTGGAGAGGAGTGGAGGGGAGCGGAGGGCTCCGCAAAATGACAGAGTCGGGGCTGTAGGCCAAAATCTGAAGCCGAAGAAGAGGCCGACGGCGGGAGCGGAGGGCTCCGCAAAATGACAGAGTCGGGGCTGTAGGCTAAAATCTGAAGCCGAAGGAGAGGCCGACTGCGGGAGCGGAGGCCTCGGGGCTGAAGGCGAAGGCATCGCCCGGGGGGAGAATGGTGGGGGTGATATCCATCGAGAGATCTTCAGTCACTTCGAAATTGTGCATGTATGCGAAGACGTTGGCGTCGATGATCTGGAGAACGTAGCCAAGTGCTATAACCAAGGTGCCGTAGTCGCGGTAGCGGCGATAGAGGTTCTTGTAGTACTTGGAGGTCTCCAGCGACATGTATGAAGTGTCTTCGTTGTTGAAGATGGTGCGGAAGCGCTCATAATTGCGCTTATAGAGGATGTGGTAGTTGAGTCCGCCGAGCATGATTCCCCAATACACAGGGAGTTTCCAGGCTTCGTGGTTGTAGATCTGCCCCAGTCCCGGGACAAGCATTGAGTAGAATGTAGCCTTTGCGGGTGAAGGGTAGTCGTCGGGTTCGTAACTGATAACTCCATCCATGAGGGCGGCCCAATAGGTGACCCCGGCGCCGATAAGCCAGTACTTGTAGTTGGGGTCGCCCTGATTCTTCAGGTAGAGGCCTCCGCCGAGTCCGGCTGCGATTCCGCCGTAGACGACAGGTAGCTTCCAGTAGTCTTTGTTGTAGATCTGCAGACCTCCGACCAGTATGGCGGAACCTTCGAACATGGTGAAAAGGTCGGTTTCCTGTTTGTGGGTAAGGCCTCGCCAGTAGTCCTTGACTGAGAAGATCTTGTCGGTACTGTCGGCCTGCTCGGCGGTGTCGTCGTTGTAACTCTGGCTGAAAGCTTCCTCTCTGAACTGCGCGCGGCTTTCGATGGCGGGCGCAAGCAGCGCCGCCAGCAAGACGAGAAGAAAATATGTCCTACTTCTTGAGAGCATCCAGGAAGTCGATGATTTCAGAATCCGACGAGAAATTGATTGTGAGGGTACCCTTTCCGCCGGCGTTGCGCTTAACGCTGATCTTGCCCTTGAAGAATTTTGCCACTTCGCGGCAGAGGTCTTTGTGGGGCTGCGGAATGTCTCCTGCGCTTTTCTTCACTGCAGAAACCGTACCGACAGCGGGGGTAGCAGCCTGGAGCGCCGCAACTTTCTGCTCGAGCTGACGCACGTTGAGACCGTTTTCGACTACCATGTCGCAGAGCCTGACCTGCATCTCAGGATCGTCGACTCCGAGGATTACCTTGGCGTGCCCCACACTGATGAGCCCGACTTTCAGGTCGTGCTGTACCTTGGCCGGCAGCCTGAGAAGGCGGAGCTGGTTCGCAACAGACGAACGGCTCTTGCCGAGTCTTTCGGACATCGCCTCTTGAGTAAGGTCGCATTCATCCATCAGACGCTGGTAGCTCTGGGCAACTTCGATGGGGTCGAGGTTGGCGCGCTGGATATTTTCGACGATGGCCATTTCGAGCATGCCCTGGTCGTCGACAGAGTCGCGCACAAAGGCGGGAATCTCGGTAAGACCGGCGATCTGGCAGGCCCTGAAACGACGCTCTCCGCTGATAATCTGATACTTGCCAGGAGCCGTCCGGCGGACGGTAATGGGCGTGATGAGACCGAGCGACTTGATAGAGGCGGCAAGTCCGTCCAGTTCGTCGCGGTCGAAACTCTGGCGGGGCTGGTAGGGATTGGGCTCGATTTCGGTCAGAGGGATGATGAGGGCGTCCGCCTTGGTGCGGGACGGCTGAGTCTCCCGCGTCTCCTTCGGAGCGGTCCCCGGATTGCGTAACTGATCGGCAGTCGGGACATTGCCGAGGATGGCGCTGAGTCCCTTGCCGAGTCCTCTTGGTGGCTGGCTCATATAGTCTCTTTGTTGCGTTCAAGAACCTCCTTGGCGAGGTTGAGATAGTTCATGGTGCCGGTACTGGCGACATCGTACAGGACGATGGGCTTGCCGTATGAAGGCGCCTCGGAGAGGCGGATGTTGCGTTGGATGATAGTGTTGAAGACCATGCTCTTGAAGTACTCCCGGAGTTGGGTCGCCACCTGGGCGTGGACTTTGGTCCTTCCGTCGAACATCGTGATCACGAAACCTTCAACATTGAGGCCGGGGTTGCTTCCGTTCTGTACGAGTCTGATGGTCTGAAGGAGCTTGCCGATTCCCTCGAGGGCGAAAAATTCTGGCTGTACGGGGATGATTACGCTGTCGGCGGCGGTAAGGCAGTCGACGGTGATAAGCCCGAGAGAAGGAGCGCAGTCGATAATGATGTAGTCGTACTGGTCTTTGATGGGAGCCAAGGCGTTGCGTAAGATATGGTCTCTGTCCGGGAGGTCGATAATCTCAATCTCCGCCCCCACGAGGTTGATGTGGGAAGGGATCATCTTCAGGTTTTCCATCTCGGTAGGGACGATGGTGTCGGCTGCGCTTACCTGGCCGATCATTACTTCGTAGAGGGTCTTGCCCTCTACATCTTCCGGGTTATAGTTGAGACCGGAAGTAGTATTGGCCTGAGTATCCGCATCAATGATGAGGACTTTCTTTTCGAGTATGGCGAGCGAAGCGGCGAGGTTGATGGCGGTGGTGGTTTTGCCGACCCCTCCCTTCTGGTTTGCGATGGCTATAATCTTTCCCATAGGCTACAAATTTAGCAAAAATATGAGAGAAAATTCATACTTTTGTAAAGACAACGAAACCTATCCTTATGGCTAGAATCAGAGAAGAGTGGTATATTATAGTGAATCCTCACGCCGGCTCGGGTAAGACAATGCGATATTGGGTTCCGGCCGAAGCACGGCTCAAAGAGCTCGGTGTACCATACAATACCGTCTATACAACCCACAAACGACATGCGGCAGAGCTATCGGCCCTGGCTGCCCGGACGGGTTACCGTAAGATAATGGCTGTGGGGGGAGACGGCTCGATACATGAGGTTTTTGAGGGAGTCCTTGGTTGGTGCGAAACCAGCGGCACCGACCCCTCGGAATTCTATCTTGCAGTTGCGCCCATCGGCTCCGGCAACGACTGGATCAAGTCGTTCGGACTGCCAAAGGACGTAATGAAAATGATCGACATCCTGGCCAAGGGCACCTTCGTCCAGGAAGACGTCGTGCGGGTCAGCCTCTCGGGCGGGAAGGTCTCGTACATGGCCAACATCGGCGGAATCGGTTTCGATTCGCACGTGTGTGAGCAGGTCAATGCCCAGAAGGAAAGGGGCAAACGCAGTTCGCGTATCTACCTGAGCTCGCTGCTCTATAACTTTGCTCATGCAAAGCCTTTCAATGCGGTCTTTTACCGTGACGACGAGCAGATCTACTCCGGCTCCGTCCTCGACATCGCTTTCGGGAACGGCTCGTACTGCGGCGGCGGAATGCAGCAGTGCAATCTCGCCAACCCTTCCGACGGCATCCTAGATGCGATCATCCTGCCCAAGATGTCAATCGGCCAGATTCTCACCCAGGCGCCGCGCCTTCTTACCGGAACGGTCGACAAGTCGGACAAGATCATCTACGTGCGCGGACGCAATTTCAAGGTGGTCCCCCTCGATGCCGATTCGGCCGACATAGTCGAACTCGACGGAGAGATTGTTGGCAACCTCCCCGTCGAGCTTCAGGTTCTTCCAAAGAAGATAAACGTCCTCTGTAATCCTAAACCATAAGGGCTCCTACGAGACCGAGGATGGCGTAGAATTCAGGCAGAGCGGCGTAGATAAGGGTATTGGTGAAAACATCGTGACCCTGGCTGACGCCTACGATACCGTTGGCGCAGACCTGTCCCTGACGAATAGCAGAGAGCATGCAGACGAGACCGACGCAGGCTCCCACTCCGAAGATAACGAGTCCCATCTCAGGGGCTTCTTTCATTTTACTGAGAAGCATGAAGAATGCTACGAAGCCGTAGATACCCTGGGTAGCAGGGAGGGCGGAAAGAACCATGTAGGTTCCGGATCCTTCGGGTTTCTTCTTGAGTGCGCCTTCGGCAGCGTTGCCGGCGGTTGTAGTGCCGATGCTGCTTCCGATACCTGCAAGGGCCAGAACGAGTCCGAGGCCCAGATAACCGAGAATAAGTTGAAGCATAATTTTATAAGTTTTTAATTGTTAATTGTTTTTCTTCAAAGGGTTGTAATTGCGTCCGACTCCTTCGTAACCTGAATTCTTGAAGAACTCGAGGAAGTTCAGACGGAGAGGGTGTACGAAGGCGCCGAGGGCTGCCATCGCGAGGTTGAGGGTGTGGCCTATCACGACGATAAGCACGAAAGCGATCCATCCGCCGACACCGCCGTCTCCGAGGGCCATCTTCGCGAGGTCGTTGAACGCGAAGCCGAGCATGCTGCCCGCAAGGCCGAGGGCATACAGACGGAGGTAACTCAGCACGTCTCCCAGAACGCCGGTCGCAGTGTTATAGGCTTCCCAAAGTCCTGCGCCGATATTCAGCAGGGGATTGCGGTGCAGGTTGTTCAGCAGGAAGATTCCAAGCGCCGAAAGCGAACCCAGCACGATCACTATTATCTTGGTGAGGGTGGCGTCAATTACGCCCATGAGCGCGATCATAGCGACCACCACTCCACCCACAATAAGCAGCGTCCATCCCCAGACTCCAAGGCTATTGAGGAAGCCCTGGTTCTTCGTTGCATAGACCGTCTTCACTATCATGGCCAGGCAGAGGTGGACTATACCCACTGCTAGTGCCAGCACCATCGTGCCATCGTAGGTCGCCACCTTCGCGGGCACCATAATGCTCTTGAGGGCATCGGGGATGATGGCCCAGCCGCTGATGTCCACGGAGAAGAAAGTGTGGAACAGGAAGCCCACGACCACGGTCGCGCAGCCGAGGGTCACTACCAGCGGTGCGAGCGACGCAAAGCCCTTCGCCTTCTTGAGCAGAAGTCCTACCAGTATGAGGATGAGGCCATAGCCGGCATCGCCCATACACATGGCGAAGAACAGCAGGAAGAAGATGCTGATATAAGGAGTCGGGTCGAAACCATTGTAGGCCGGACGGCCGTACATGTCGGTCAGGACCTCGAACATGCTGACGAACTTGTTGTTCTTCAGCTTGATAGGCGGATTGTCCTCGAGTGCCGCGTCTGCGGAAACATAGAAGGCATCCAGCTTGTCGAACTCGGCCTTGAGGGCTTCGTCGTTCTCGCTGGGAGCGAAACCGGTGACCACGGTGAGGTGGTCCTCGGCGGCGCTTTCAGTCGCCGCGCCGGCAAGATAACGATCCAGTTCGGCAGACAGTCCGGCGAGTTTGGCCTTAAGACCGGGGAGTTCGGAGGAGCGGTCTGCGAGTTTCGAACGGTACTCTTCGATTTCAGCGTCGAGAGCCTCTATTTCCGCGCGCACGGCCTCGCTGCTCCTTGCGGGAGCGGGGAGTGCTTTGAGAGGGAAGTCGGAAGCATTGACCACGGTGAAATAAGTGAAGCCTTTCTGCTCCGCTATCACCTGTATCGCATGCTGATTCTCCCATTCGGGATCGTATTTCTTGGTAGGGCAGCTATAGAAGCTGAGCTTCAGGCCCTTGGATTCGAGATCCGCAATGGCCGAAGCATCGAACGAGCCCCATATCTCAGCGCTGGCAGCCTCTTTTTCGAACTCTGACCTGCGGGCCAGAAGAGCTGAGAGATGCGCGTCCGAACCCTTCTCAATCTCGGAGATCTCGGTCTTGAGGGCCGTAATCTTGTCAAGCAGGGCTGCTGAGGTGCTGTCCACGGGCTTAATGGAGCGGGTGATATCCACCACTCCAAGACTCTGGATCTTTTCGAGGAAAGCTTCAGTCCCGCTGCTGAGCAGGATGAAGTCGTATCTTGTCATCGGAGTAATCATACGGCAGCTTCCTCCTCTTCTTCTGCGGCGTGACGTGTCTTGACGATCTTTGAAGAAGCCTTGCTCAGGTTCTCCTCGTCTTCCATGTATCTCTTGATCTTGCGGATGGCTTCCTGGTAGCCCGGAATCTGGACCTTTTCGTAGAGGTTGACCTTCTGGGTCGTCTTCTTGCGTTGGTAGTCCAGGATCTTGCGGCGCTGCTCGTAGATCTCCGACATGATACCCAGGCGGGTGATGTCCTTGAGAATCTGCACGCCGTCGGCGTACCAGGCAGGTTTGGTGAAGGCGTTGAACGGCCTGAGTTCGTAGTCGATCTCGTCAAGGGCGGGGATCTTGACACCCGCCACCTTCACGGTGCGCAGGTGTACGTCCTCGATGCGGATGAGTCCGGGCTCGAATTCGTTCCACAGCGCTGCGAGGTAGTCGTACCTCTGCAGAGCCGCAGTCACTTCGGCTTCGAGCCTCTCTGCCTCAGCCTTGGCGGCGATGACGCTGACACGCAGGGCCGACTCCTTGTTCTTGAGGGTAGGGAGGGCCTTCTGCCTGACCTTCAGCTGTTTGCCGAGATTGGTAAGAGACGTCTTGTTGTATTGAAACTTGATTGCCATAATTGAGATGCCCGGATAGTGCCGGGCAAGACTTTATGCTTTCCAGTATTTATCTATCATTGCCTGCTTGAGACCGGTCTCCTCGGGCTTGAAGTACTTGCCGAAGAGCTCCCAGGCGGTGTCGAGCATTTCGTCGATCTTGATGTTGACATCGATGCTCAAAAGCCTTGTGGCGTATTCTTTGGCGAAGTCGAGGCAGCGCAGATCGTAGTCCGAGAGGTCGAAACCGTTCTCGAGCTTGGTCTTGGCGTTCTGGGCGTCGGCGTAGAGGCGCACGCCTGCATTCATCACCTGGGAATGGTCTTCGCGGGTCTTCTTGCCCTGCACGAGCTGTTTCAGACGCGAAAGCGAACGGAACGGGTCGACGATGACCTTGCCCGAATCGGTGTCGGCGCGAAGATAAAGCTGGCCTTCAGTGATGTAGCCTGTGTTGTCCGGGATGGCGTGTGTGATGTCTCCGTCGTTGAGGGTGGTAACCGCAATGATGGTGATCGATCCTCCCGAAGGGAGCTGGACGGCCTTCTCGTAGATCTTGGCAAGGTCCGAATAGAGCGAACCCGGCATGGAGTCCTTGGAAGGAATCTGGTCCATACGGTTCGACACGATCGACAGAGCGTCGGCGTAAAGGGTCATGTCCGTGAGGAGCACGAGTACCTTTTCGTTCTTGTCCACGGCGAAATACTCCGCGGCTGCAAGTGTCATGTCCGGAATAAGGAGTCGCTCCACAGGAGGTTCTTCGGTAGTGTTGACGAAGGAAACGATCTTGTCGAGTGCTCCGGCGTTTTCAAACTCGTGGCGGAAGAAGAGGTAGTCGTCGTTGGTGAGTCCCATGCCTCCGAGGATGATCTTGTCGACGTCTGCGCGCAGCGCAACGTCGGCCATCACCTTGTTGTAGGGCTGGTCGGGATCGGCGAAGAACGGAATCTTCTGGCCCGAAACGAGTGTATTGTTGAGGTCGATACCGGCGATACCGGTAGGGATAAGTTCACTGGGCTGACGGCGCTTGTAGGGGTTGACGGAAGGTCCGCCGACCTGCCTCTCTTCGCCTTCCACCTCCGGACCGCCGTCGATGGGCTGTCCGTAAGCGTTGAAGAAACGTCCCGAGAGCTGCTCGCTTACCTTCAGGGTAGGAGGAGCGCCGAAGAATGTGACTTCGGCATCGGTCGGGATACCTTCAGTGCCGGCGAAGACCTGGAGGGTGACAAGGTCGCCCTTGATCTTCACGACCTGCGCAAGGCGCCCTGCAACCGTTGCAAGTTCGTCATTGGTCACGCCTGAAGCCTTGAGCGATACGGTCGCCTTGGTGATGGCTTCGAGGTGGGTGTAGATTTTCTGGTATGCTTTACTTGCCATTGCTTTCGAGAAGTTTTGTGAGTTTGTCCCTGTAGTCTTCGAACTCCTTGCTGCCGAAGCCGGTGTAGTTCATCTGACGGAGGATGTTGATAAGGTTCTTGAAGTAGTCGCGGCACTGCTCGTAGTCTTCGAAATCGAAATCGCGCGCGCATATGTCCATAATGAGGTTGAGCATATACTTCTGGCGCTCGAGCGGGCAGAGGGCGTCGACCTCGTCGAAAGCGTCCTGCTGGAGGAAAGCGAAGTCGATCATCTCGCTCTTCCAGAAGTCGACGTGGTAGTTCATAGGCACACCGTCATCGCCGAGGATATCGATCTGATCCTTCATCTCCCGGCCCCTGCGTACGTAGTTTTTGGCCTTGATGACGAGTTCGACCCAGCCCTTCTGGACCTTTTCGTCGAGGTATGAGATGATCTCCGGATACTCAAGGTACTTCGAGTAGGAGTCGATCGGGTTGACGGCGGGGTAGCGCTTCTGGTCTGCGCGGCTCTGCTCGAGGGCATAGAAGCAGCGGGCTGCCTTCTTGGTAGACTCGGTGACGGGCTCCTTGAGGTTACCGCCGGCAGGGGAGACGGTGCCGATGAAAGTGACTGCTCCAGTCTTGCCGTTGTTGAGAATGACCATGCCTGCGCGTGCGTAGAAGTTGGAGATGATGGCGGAGAGGTCGACAGGGAAGGCGTCCTGGCCGGGAAGTTCCTCCATACGGTTACTCATCTCTCGCAGAGCCTGTGCCCAGCGGGAGGTGGAGTCGGCAAGAAGCAGACACCTGAGGCCCATCGCGCGGTAGTACTCACAGATGGTCATTGCCGTGTAGACGGAGGCCTCGCGGGCTGCTACCGGCATGTTTGAAGTGTTGCAGATGATGGTCGTACGCTCCATGAGGTTGCGTCCGGTATGGGGGTCGATGAGCTCGGGGAATTCGGTGAAGATCTCCACGACCTCGTTTGCGCGCTCTCCGCAGGCAGCCATCACGATCACGTCGGCCTCGCCCTGCTTGGCGATAGCGTGCTGAAGCACCGTCTTGCCGCAACCGAAAGGCCCGGGAATGAATCCGGTACCGCCCTCGGCGATGGGGTCGAAGGTGTCGATTACGCGCACTCCTGTCTCCATGATCTTTGAGGGACGTGGCTTTTCTTTATAGCCCTTGATTGCGACCTTGACAGGCCACTTCTGGACCATGGTCACTTCCGCTTCCTCGCCGTTTTCGGCGGTGAGGACTGCTATAACCGTGTCGATGTTGTACTGACCGGCCTCTTTGATGCTCTTTACAGTGTATTCACCCTTGAAAGAGAAGGGGACCATAATCTTGTGGGGCAGCCATCCTTCCTTGACTTCGCCAAGCCAGCTTGCAGCCTGGACCTTGTCGCCGACCTGGGCCTCGGGAGTGAAATCCCAGAGTTTGTCGTGGTCGAGCGGGGTGGTGTACTCGCCTCG
>CAMNNY010000102.1 GCA_946546175.1 uncultured Bacteroidales bacterium | reverse complement strand
ATTTCTCCCCAACAACCAATCCAACTGAAGATGCACAAAAAGCGTGGCACCGAGGGGGTTCGGGGAAGCGTAAAACGCACCCGTATTATGCGCGGGCGGCAGACTGCAGGACTTCGGAGAGAGTCGGGTGGGCGTGGATCAGCGACTGGAACTCAGCGATAGTAGCGCCACGGGCGATGAGGGCCGAGATCTCGTGGATGATGTCTGCGGAGTGAGGGCCGAAGAGGTGGCAGCCGAGGATACGGCCAGCTGCGACGGGCGCGGCGCTGCCCTCGGGCTGCTCCGCTGCGACGATTATCTTACAGAAACCGTCCGTATCGTCCATCGACACAGCCTTGCCATTGGCCCTGAACTGGGCCTTGAGGCATTTCACGGGTACGCCCTGAACCTTGGCGTCGTCTTCCGTGAGGCCGACCATAGCCGCTTCTGGCATCGTGAACACTGCTGCAGGCACGAGTCCGAGGTCGATGCCGTCGGGCTCACCGCAGATGTGGTTAAGCGCGCGCAGGCCCTGGAAAGTCGCGGCATGGGCGAGCATCATTCCGCCCGTAATGTCGCCGATGGCGTACACGCCCGGCACTGAGGCCTGCATATTGGAGTCGACAGTGATGCCGCGGCGGGTGAATTCGATGCCGATGTCGGCGAGGTTGAGCGAGTCAAGGTTGGGCCTGCGGCCGACGGCCATCAGGACCGTGTCGGCTTCGATCGCGCACTCGGCTCCCTTCGAGAGGTACGACACGGTCAGGGCGCCGTCGGCCGCTGCTGCGATGCCGCTAACCTGAGCGGAAGTCTCGATAGCGATGCCGCGCTTGGTAAGCGAAAGCTTGAGCCTTTTGGCGAGGTCGGTGTCGAAGCGCGGAAGGATGGTCGGAGCATACTCCAAGACGCTCACTTCGCTTCCGAAACTCCTGAAAATAGATGCGAACTCGAGCCCGATCACGCCGCCGCCAATGACGGCGAGCCTGCGGGGAGCCTCCGTGAGTTCGAGGATCTCTTTCGAGCTTACTACGCCCGGAAGGTCTGCCCCCGGGATAGGGAGCGATGCGCTCACGGAGCCGGTAGCGATGATGATATGGTCGGCAGTATACCGCTCCTCGCCGACTGCCACGGTACGGGCGTCCACCAGGCGCGCGCAGCCCTCAACTAAGGTGATAAGTTTGTGCCTCATCAGCTGCGCCACGCCGCCTTTCAACTGCTCCACGACGGCTGCCTTCCGCTCCTGAATCTTGGCGAGGTCGAAGGCAGGCGCGCTCGTGATACCGAGCGCCTCGGCCTTACTCATCTGCTCGATCAGCTCGGCGTAATGGCAAAGGGTCTTGGTAGGGATGCACCCTTCATTGAGGCAGGTCCCGCCAAGGGGGCCGCCCGCAATCAGAGTGACTTCGATACCTCTTTTAGCTGCCTCCAGCGCGGTCTCATATCCGCCCGGCCCGGCTCCTATGATGATTATTCGCATACGAATACTATTCAAATTTGAGTATCGGATTACGCGCTGCGGTAGTCTCGTCGGGACGCGAAATCGGAGTGAGGTGCGGGGCGCCATGGAGGATGTCGGGATCTTCGGCCGCCTCGCGCGCAATCTCATGCATCACTTCGATGAACAGATCGAGCGTCTCCTTCGACTCCGTCTCCGTGGGCTCAATCATCAGAGCCTGGTGGAAGAGCAGAGGGAAGTAGATGGTCGGTGCATGGAAGCCGTAGTCCAGAAGGCGCTTCGCCACATCGAGGGTAGTCGCTCCGGGCTTACCGGTCGAAGAACCGTCGTCAATCAGGCCGTCGAACACGAACTCGTGCTTGCAGACAGACTCGATAGGGAGCTTGTAGGCATCCTTGAGGCACTCCTTGATGTAGTTGGCGCTCAGCGTCGCGAGTTTGCCCGCCATCTTGATATGCTGCTTTCCGAGCATCAGGATGTAGGCATACGCGCGCAGAATCACGCCGAAATTACCCATGAACGCCGACACCTGTCCGGCCGAAGTCTCGCAATTGCGCACAACGTGGAAACTGCCGTCTTCGAGCTTCTCCACTCGCGGCACCGGCAGGAATTCGACGAGCCTCTCGGCCACGCCGACCGGACCGGAACCGGGGCCGCCTCCGCCGTGAGGGGTGGAGAAGGTTTTGTGGAGGTTGAGATGCATGATGTCGAAGCCCATATCGCCGGGACGGACCATGCCCAGCAGCGGGTTCATGTTGGCGCCGTCGTAGTAGAGCAGGCCGCCGCATTCGTGAACGAGCGCCGCGATCTCCTTGATATCCTTCTCGAACAGGCCGAGCGTGTTGGGGTTGGTCATCATGATGCCGGCGATGTCGGGGCCGAGAAGCGGCTTGAGGGACTCAACGTCCACCAGGCCGTTGGCACCGGACTTCACCTCAACGATCTCCAAGCCGCAAACCGCCGCCGAAGCGGGATTGGTGCCGTGGGCGCTGTCGGGGACGATCACCTTCGTGCGGGCAAGGTCGCCGCGGTGCATGTGGTAGCTGCGCATGATCATAAGGCCGGTGAGCTCGCCGTGGGCGCCTGCGCAGGGGTTCAGCGTGAAGTGCTTCATGCCGGTGATGGAGGCGAGAGCCTTGTCCATCTCGTAGTAGACCTCGAGCGCACCCTGCACCGTCGACTCGTCCTGCAGGGGGTGGAGCCCCTGGAAGGCGGGCATAGCGGCTATCTCCTCATTGATCTTGGGGTTGTACTTCATCGTGCAGCTGCCCAGCGGGTAGAAGCCGGTATCCACACCGAAGTTCATCTGGGAGAGGTTGGTATAGTGGCGCGCCACGTCGACCTCGCTGACCTCGGGAAGGCCGGGGGCCTGGGCACGCTGAAGTCCTGCGGGGATACTCTCAGCGGGACATCCGCTCTCGGGAAGGGTATAGGCCGTGCGGCCCTTTTTCGAAAGTTCGAAAATAAGTCTGTCGTAGTACTTCATAGTCTAGCCCTCCTTTACAATTGCGACGAGCGCGTCAATTTCTTCTTTACTTCTCTTCTCGGTCACGCAGAATGAGGCGTAGCCTTCTTCGGTCGGCAGTGCGGCAAAGAAGCCGGCTTCCTGCAGCCTGCGGCGCAGAGCGTCCAGATCGACAAGGGGCTTGAGCACGAACTCCTTGAGGAAAGGCTTGTCAGGGAAAACAGCCTCGAACTTGCCGGTCTTCAGAAGCTCATTGTAAAGATAATGCGAACCCGAGTAACACTTTTCGTTGACTTCGCGAAGACCCTGAGGGCCCATCACTGACAAGTAAATCGTGACAAACAGGGCCATCAGCGACTCGTTGGAGCAGATATTCGACGTAGCTTTTTCGCGGCGGATATGCTGTTCGCGGGCCTGCAGGGTGAGCACGAATGCGCGCTTGCCGTCGGCATCGACGGTCTGGCCGACGATGCGTCCGGGGAGCTTGCGCATGTGCTCCTTGCGGCAGGCCATGAATCCGACGGAGGGACCGCCGAAGCTCATGGGGATACCGAGGCTCTGGCCGTCGCCCACCGCGATGTCGGCATCCAGCTCTGCGGGGGTCTTGAGCACACCGAGAGCCGAAGGGTCGCAGTACAGCGCGAGCAGCGCGCCGCTGAGATGGAGCTCAGCTGCGAATCCGCTGAGGTTTTCGACGATGCCAAAGCGGTTGACGGAAGGGATTATCGCACCGGCGACATCGCCCTGCTCCAAGAGCTCCTTCATCGAAAGGAAGGATGTCTGGCCGTCTACGACCGGGATCTCCTTGAGAGTAGTGCCGTAGTATTTGGCGTAGGTCCTGACCACATCTTTCACCTGGGGAAGGAGCGAGGCCGAGACGAGCACGGTGTTCTTCTTCTTGGCGCAGGCGACCATCATGCGCATGGCCTCGGCCGCTGCGGTAGGGCCGTCATACATCGAGGCGTTGCTCACGTCGAGACCGGTGAGCGTGCAGATCATGCTCTGGTATTCGAAAATATAGCGGAGCGTGCCCTGCGAGATCTCACACTGGTAGGGCGTGTAGGCAGTGAGGAACTCCGAGCGCGACAGCAGATAAGGAACTATCGCGGGAGTGTAGTGGTCGTAAGAGCCGGCGCCGGCAAAGACCGTCTGCTTTGTGTTCTTGGCGGCGAGGGCTTCGAAAAGGGCTCGAACCTCGTGCTCCGACTTGGCGTCGGGCAGGTCGTATTCGCCCTTGTAGAGGAAGTCGGCGGGCACGTCGGCGTAGAGGTCGTCCAGAGACTTAACCCCTATGCGGTCGAGCATCTGCCTTATATCTTCCTCGGTATGGGGAAAATATGGGAATGTACTCATTTTGCGATTGCTTCGTAGGCTGCTGCGTCGAGAAGTTCGTCGAGCTCGGCTGTGTCGCTCATCTCGACCTTGATAATCCAGGCGGCGTAGGCGTCTTCGTTGATAAGCTCAGGGGCGTCTTCAAGCTCGGAATTGACCTCGACGACTTTTCCGGACACGGGGCTGTAGAGTTCGCTGGATGCCTTCACGCTCTCGAGCGCACCGAAATCTTCACCCTTGGTGACCTCGTCGCCCTCGTCGGGCATATCGACATAGGTGATATCGCCCATCTCCGCCTGTGCGAAGTCGGACACGCCGATGACGGCTACGTTTCCTTCAACTTTGACCCATTCGTGTGATTCGCTGTAGAGCAAACCTTTTTCAATTTTTGACATAGTGTGTATTATTTTTTATAGTTTGTCTGATAGAATCTCTTCTTGACGACTTCGCCGCCGAACACTTTCTTGCGGATGCGCACGAAAAGCTTGGTGCCGAGGGCGGCGTACTTGCTCTCGACCAGAGCGAAGCAAAGGCTCCTGTCGAGCGAGATGGAGTGGTAGCCCGTCGTGACTACACCCACCTGAGTTCCGTCTTCGAGTTCGACGGGATACTCGGCGCGGGGGATTGCCCTGTCTTCGAGGGCGATGCCGACGAGCTTGCGGGCTACGCCTTCGGCCTTCTGCGCTGCGAGCGCTTCCTTGCCGATGAATTCTTCTTTGTCGAGCTTGCAGAACATCGATAGTCCGGCCATCACCGGGGAGATCTCGGCGCTGAGCTCATGGCCATAGAGCGGCAGACCAGCTTCGAAGCGCAGGGTGTCGCGGCAACCCAGGCCGCAAGGCTCTACACCGGCGCGGGTGAGCTTGTCCCAGATGTCCTGCGTGCCTGCAACGTCCGTGTAGAGTTCGAAGCCGTCCTCGCCGGTGTAGCCCGTGCGGCTCACCAGCAGCCGCGCTCCGTTCCATGACGCTTCGGCGTACTCATAGAAACCGACCGACTTCGCACACTCCAGCCCTAGGATCTCGACGAGAGCCTTCTCGGCTTCGGGCCCCTGGACTGCTACCTGGCCCCATTTCTCCGACTGGTTGTCGATCTTGACGTCGAACCCTTCGGAATTGCGGACCATCCACTCGTAGTCTTTGTCGATGTTGGAGGCGTTGACCACGGCAAGGAAGTGGTCAGGGGCGAACTCGCGGTAGATGATGAGGTCGTCGACAGTGCCGCCGTCGGGGTAGAGCATCATCCCGTAGAGGGCCTGGCCGGGCTTTCCGAGGGAGATGTCGTTGGTGAAGATATGATTGATGAAGGCTTCAGCCCCGGGGCCGCTGATGAAGATTTCGCCCATGTGGGACACATCGAAGATTCCGACTTTGGTGCGGACTGCCATGTGTTCTTGGGTGATGCCGGCATACTGGATGGGCATATCGTAGCCGGCGAAGGGGCTCATCTTGGCGCCAAGCGCGACATGACGGTCGTGCAGGCAGGTCAGTTTAAGGTTTTCGTCCATAATGTAGGTTTCAGTGTTTACGTAGTTTCAAATTTAATGATTTTTTCGATATCCTCTGCAGAGAGTTGAAGTTCTCCCACGCAGAGTTCGCGCTCGAAATGGTCGCGGAGTTCGGCGGGGCTGAGGGTCAGGCCGAGCGCGCGGAGGTTGACGACACGCTGGCGGACGGACTCGACGCCGTGTTTTGCGAGCTTCTCGGCGGAGGGGGTCGTCGATTTTTCGAGCGCCTCGAAATCGAGGTCGACGAGCATCGTGCCGTGGACAATAGTCGCCTTGGGGTGGGCGAAGCAGGCATTGCCCGAGACCTTGCGCCCGCCGATGAGGATGTCGTTGTGCTCGGTTGTGACCGCATCGAAGCCAAGACCGCGCAGCACCCCGGCTACCATCTGCATGTAGCGGGCGAACACCTCTTCTACCCCGCGGTCCGGGGTGATGTAGGAGAGCATAACGTTGCCTTCGTCGGAGTACACGCAGCCGCCGCCGCTCTTTCGGCGGACTACCTCGATGCCGCGATCGCGGCAATACTCAAGGTTGACTTCGTTTTCGATGACCTGGTTGCGGCCGCAGATCACGGTCGGGGGCGACTGCCAGGTGAAGAAAAGGTCTTCGTGCGCGCTTTCGGCCAGATACTCCTCGACCGCAAGATAGAAAGCGAGGCTGCGCGGAGCGCCCTGCGGGAATACTACTCTTTTCATTAGACAAAATCAAGATAGTCGCCGACCGTATATGCCGGGACATTTTCCATCCACGAACGGTCGAAATAGTTGTCGAGCGAAGCACGGATACCCTTTCGGCCGGGATTGCGAGCCGCGAAGAGACGCAGCGCCTTCGAGTTGCCATTTTGGTGGGGCATCACTTCCACGGGCAAGATGCGCGATGGCTCCTGAACCACGAAGTCGACTTCAACTGTCGAGCCCTGCATGCCATAGTAACAGACCGGGACTTTGCGCTGGGCGAGCTGCCCCATTACCAACACCTGCAAAAGAGAGTGGTTGAACCCCTCGAAAGCCTCCTCACCCACAAGGATCCGCGCGGGATCGACCTCAAGCAGTGCGGCGGCAAGGCCGGGATCGAAGGGAAAAAGTTTAAAGCTACGCTTATCCTGAAAGAAATCGATAGGCATCGACACCTTGCTCAACTTGTGTACCTTATATAATAAACCCGCGCGCACGAGCCAGTCGATGGAGCTCTCGAAGTCTTTAAGACGGGCGTGCTCGCGGAGTCTGGCAAGAGTAAACTTCTGGTTCTCTTCCAGAAGTTGATTGGGGGCCGAGGTCCAGATTGCTGATATCTCGTCGGAGTGACGCCTGGGGGCGAAACGAAGGATGTCTCCGCTGATAGCCGTAAGATTGTCTTTCTGGAGCAATCTGATCTCTCCCGGCTGCTTCCCTTCGACAAAAGCCTGGACCACTTGGGGGAGACCGCCGCAGAAGAGATAGTCTTTTAGAGAAGCATCATACTGCCCGATCAGTGAACC
Organism: uncultured Bacteroidales bacterium; assembly: GCA_946546175.1. Lineage (GTDB taxonomy): Bacteria > Bacteroidota > Bacteroidia > Bacteroidales > UBA932 > Cryptobacteroides. The sequence continues at coordinate 2,134 of CAMNNY010000102.1, read as the reverse complement.
GACTGCGCTCCAATTGCGGCCGGCAAGATACGAAGCGAGATTGTCGTTGCCAGTTGCCATAAGGAACTCCTTGAATGACATCGGGTAAACCTGAAGCTGACTGATAACCCGCGTACGGAGGAGTTCCTCAATCTTTGATTCCGCCTTAGGGCTGGCGGCAGGAAAGCCACAGGCGATAATGTCGAAACCGAACCCCGACTCAGCGAAGTCTGCGAGCACTCCAAGAGCTTCCGGACAAAAATGGATGTCGTCAAGAATAATCAGCGTGTCGCCGGGTGTGATGTCGACTTTGGAGAGAGAAGAGATCTGACGAAGCACCCTTCCGGCCTCCGGTTCATTCAAAAATAGCTCCCTGAAGTCGGGATTTTGCTCGAAACTGAAGTAGATGACCTTGGCGTATTCAGCCTTGGCGAACTGACGTACAAGATAGGTCTTTCCTACCCGGCGCGCACCATAAACAAGCAGTGGTTTTCTAAATTCGTCGCCCTTCCAATCGACTAGGTCCTCATAAGCAGTCCTTCTCATTTTAAATTCAGTGATTTTTACAAATATACACTTTTTGCGAGGACTTCCAAATAATTAAACCGTTTTATAGAGAAGTTTTCCGAAATAAACCCACACTTTTTGAGACGTGATATTTACTGAAAAATACCGAAAGAACGGCGTTTCGAAGAAAACCTTATCGCTACTTGACCGGAACGATGCGCAGTCCGAGAGCCTTGAGCTGAGCGAGGAAGTCGGCGTTGACACCCACATTGTACTTCTTCGAATTCATCTCGACGTTCCACTTATGCTTGTTGCTGACGATCACTATCACCAGCGGAGTCGGACCTTTGCTCGAGCGGATCGCCTTGATGAGTCCCTTGCGAAGTTCGGGGTTGATCGACTCTTCGTTGATATAAACTTTGAGCGCGCGGAGGTGAGATTCGTTGACGTTGCCGAGCAGGGTGACTTCGTTCACTCTGATTTCGAACTCTTCGGGCGATTTATCCTGGGGATCTCTCTTGCCTCTGAAGCGCGGTTTGATCTCAGCAGTCACATACACGGCCTGATGAAGGTCGAATTTGGGGCGGAAGGCATCGACATTCTTGCCAAAGAAGGTAAAAAGATAGTGTCCGGAGTAGTCTTCGATGGTGACTTTAAGCGAAGGATTGCCCGTGCGCGTGGTGCCTAAATCCACAGCTGTGACGATTCCTCCTACAGCCACTTTGGAGCCCTTCTGCTCGGTATTTGCGCGTGTGACGAGATCGTTAAGAGCAGCAAGTTCACATGTGGTGAAAGTCTCCATTTCGAAGGCGTAGCGGTCAAGCGGGTGTGACGAAAGAAACATACCTACTATTTCCTTCTCTTTCTGGAGAAGAGGGAGCTGATCTTCGTATTCGGGAGCTGCCGGCATCTCCGGGCGGACCGGTTTCATCTCCTCGGAATCGCCGAAGAGTGATGCGCTGTTGTCGAGTTTGTCATTTTTGTAGAGCTCTGCGTAGCGTACGAGCTCGTCGATGAAGGCGTCACCGCTCTGCCCGGGAAGGAAGAACTGCGAACGTTTGTCGCCGAAAGAATCGAATGCGCCGGCGTAGACCAGCGACTCAAGCGGTTTACGGCCTACTGCAGCGTTGTATTTGGGGTCAGCGGCATTGTACTCTGCCATCCTCTCCACGAAATCCCACACGTCGGTGAAGTTCCCGTTCTCTTCTCTCTGCCTGACTATCGAGTCCACGATATTGGAGCCGAAGCCCTTCATACCTCCGAGACCGAAGCGGATGTCGCCGTTCTTATTGACGGTGAAGCTGGCCGCAGACTCGTTGATATCGGGGTTCAACACCTTGATTTTATGGAGCTTGCAGTCGGCCATGATCTTCTTGATCTCATCCATGTTGGAGAGATTGCAGGAGAGGTTGGCCGCAAGGAATTCGGGCGTGTAATGGCACTTCAGCCATCCTGTCTGGTAGCTCACCCATGCGTAACAGGTAGCGTGCGACTTATTGAAGGCGTACTGGGCGAACTTCTCCCAGTCTTTCCAAATCTTGTCGAGGGTCTTCTCGGGATGGCCGTTGGCAATACCGCCCGCCATAAACTTCTCCTTGAGCTCCTCCATCACGGTTATCTGCTTCTTACCCATTGCTTTACGCAGGGT
>CAMNNY010000101.1 GCA_946546175.1 uncultured Bacteroidales bacterium | reverse complement strand
TCGCGCAGGGCCTTCACGGCGTCGTTCCAGGCGAGCGGCGAATCACTGCGCCCCTCGACCATGAAGTCCAGGGCCGTCTCGCCGGAGAGTTCGGCGTAGGTGAGCCTGAATGTCAGCGGACGGCAGGAACGAAGGTGGGTGAATGTCATTTCTTTGAAGACCTCATAAGCGAGCTCGGCCTTGGCGGAAAGGTTGTACTTAAGGCAGAACCGATTGATTCCGGTGTGGATTTGCAGGAAGTCGTAATCGTCGCTGTCGATCTCGTAAACGATCTTCTGGATGCGGTTCACGAAAGCCTTGGTGGCGCTGTGGACCGGGTGCTCGAAGATCTGCTCCGGGGTGCCGTCTTCGTAGATGATACCTTCGTTCATGAAGAAGATGCGGGTGCTTATGTCGCGGGCGAAGCGCATCTCGTGGGTGACGATGAGCATCGTCAGTCCTTCCTTGGCGAGCTGGCGCATGACGCTGAGGACCTCTCCGACCATGGTCGGGTCGAGAGCGGAGGTGGGCTCGTCGAAGAGGATGGCCTCAGGGTGCATGGCGAGCGAACGGGCGATGGCGACCCTCTGCTTCTGTCCGCCCGAAAGGGAATCGGGATGGACGTCGGCCTTCTGGGCCATGCCGACCTTCTTCAGAAGCTCCATGGCCTCCTCGCGGGCTTCTTCCTCGGGGGTGCCGAGCAGCTTCATGGGGGCGTAGGTGATATTTTCGAGGACGGTCATGTGGTCGAAGAGGTTGAAACCCTGGAAGACCATGCCCATCTTGCGGCGCATCTTGTCGAGCGGGTAGCCCTTGGCTGTGATGTCTTCGCCCTCGAAAAAGATCTGCCCGCCGGTGGGAGGCTCGAGCATGTTGATGGCGCGCAGAAGAGTGCTCTTTCCCGTGCCGGAAGGGCCGATGATGCTGATGACTTCTCCCTTGCCGATCTCGCAGTTGACATCCTTCAGGACGGTGATGGTGCTGCCGTCGGGATTGGTGAAGGTCTTGCTTAAGTGTTTGATGCTGATCATACTATTTTTTTATAAGGAGAAGGTTCAACAATTGCCTGATGGCCCAGGCGAGGACGAAGTATATCACCGTGATGATGATGAGGGGTACGAGCGCATCGAAGGTGCGGCTGCGGATAAGGTCGCTCGCGCGGGTGAGATCCTGGATGGCGATGTAACCCACGATGGACGTACTCTTGAGCAGCGACACGCACTCGCCGGCGAAAAGCGGCAGGCCCTTTCGGAGCGCCTGCGGGAACACGATGCCAGTAAATGTCTGCAGCGGGGTGAACCCGAGGCTGAGTCCGGCCTCCGTCTGCCCCTTCGGGACGGATGAGATCGAACTGTCGAAGATGTTACCTGCGGACGAGGCGAAGCAGAGGCCGAAGGTGATGATGGCCACAGTCGAACCGCCTATGCCGGATTTGGCGAATACGACATAGAACATGATGAGGAGTAGCACGAGTGTAGGGATACCGGCGATAAAAGCGCCATAGACGCTGGCGGCGGAGCGGAGCCATTTGCGGCGGCTGCGCCTGGCTGCACACACGCCTGCCCCAAGCAGGGTGCCAAGAAGGATGGCAAACACCGTAATCTTGAGGGTCTCCAGAAGGCCTGCGGTTATGAGTTTCCAGCGCGATTCGGTGATGAGGCTCATCTTGAGACGGTCTCCGAATCCGATGGTCCGGGCCTCGCTGCCGGCACTCACGAAGTAGCCGGGGTGGCAGGTATAATACGGGGCGGCGAAGTCGACGAACTTGCTGCGCTCTTCAGTGACGAAGATGAACCCGGCGAGGAGGTCGGCTTGACCGGCCTCGACAGCCATGATTCCGGCTCCTACATCCATGTATTTAAACTCTACAGGGCGCCCAAGGAAATTGGCGAAGCGGGTGAGGATATCGGGGTCCATGCCGTACCACTTGCCACCTTCGCCGAGGTATCCGACCGGCTCCATGTTCTGGGCGACAATGCAGCGCAGGGGAGAGGCCCCGCTGTAGTCGCCTTCATTGGGGTCGGGCAGCACATCGGTACCGCGAAGCCAGTGCCCGATGATGTCTTCGACGGAGGTCGAGGCCAGGAATTCGTCAAACTGCCGCCTAAGCGAGACGTTGCCCTTTTTCATCGCGTATGCGACGTCGAAGGGGTCTTCTCCCAGGAATGCAAGTTTCATCCCGAGGCGGTCGAGGACATCCCGGGTCATGAGCACTTCGTCTGTGACAAATACGTCGGCAAGGCCCTGCCTGACGGCATTGATGGCGTCGGCTTCGGTGGTAGTGCCGAAGACGGTGACGTCTTCCCTTTTTGAGAATTTGGTGTCGTAGTAGTTGCCGGCGGTGCAGCTGATCGTCAGGCCCGAAAGGTCTTTTTCCGACCGGAGGTCGAGAGCTTCGCCGGAGCCCTTCGAGCAGGCGGCAGTAGCGCCAAGCAGGAGTACGCCAGAAATGAGGCGCGCCAAAGGTGTAATTCGCATATTGTAACAAATATAAAAAAGAGGACGGAAATTTCCGCCCTCTTTCTCGAATTGTGCTCCAAAAGACTACTCGTCTTCCTTCTCGGAAGCTGCGTAGTCGGCGATGAGCTTGGTCTGGATGTCGCCCGGAACCGGCTGGTAGTCAGCAAACTCCATGGTGAAGCTTGCGCTGCCGGAGGTGAGCGAGCTCAGGACTGTCGAGTAGCGGTAGAGCTCTGCGAGCGGAACCCTTGCCCTGAGGATCGAGAAGCCTTCCTCGCTGCCGAGGTCTCCGAGGATACCGCGGCGGTTCTGGAGGTCGGACATGACTGCGCCCTGATACTCTGCGGGGGTAGTGACCTCAACGTTGTAGATAGGCTCGAGGATCTTCGGACCTGCGATGCGGAAGGCCTCCTTGAAGGCGTTGCGGCCTGCGATGATGAAGGCGATTTCCTTGGAGTCTACCGGGTGCATCTTGCCGTCGTAGACGTAGACGCGGATGTCGCGTGCGTACGATCCGGTAAGAGGTCCTTCGACCATACGGTCCTTGATACCCTTGAGGATAGCGGGCATGAAGCCGAGGTCGATGGCGCCGCCGACGACGCAGTTGTAGAACTCAAGCTTGCCGCCCCATTCGAGGTCGATGATTTCCTGGCTCTTGATGTTGAGCTGGGTCTCCTTTCCGTCGATGGGGAACTTGGTGCGGAGCTCTCCCTCTGCAGGGCAGACGAGGAGGTGGACCTCACCGAACTGACCGGCGCCGCCGGACTGCTTCTTGTGGCGGTACTGGGCGGTAGCGACCTTGGTGATGGTCTCGCGGTAAGGCACCTTCGGGGCGAAGAGCTCGATCTCGAGGCCGAACTCGTTGTTGATTCTCCACTTCACGGCGTTGATGTGCTGCTCGCCGTTGCCGCTGAGGATGGTCTGACGGAGCTCCTTGGAGTATTCCACTACCACGGTAGGATCCTGAGAGGAGATCTTCTTGAGGGCCTCGCCGAGCTTCTGCTCGTCTTGCTGGACCTTGGCCTTGATGGCGCAGCGGTACTTGGGTGCAGGGTACTGGATCTTATCGAAGTTGAGACCTGATCCGATGGCGGAAAGGGTGGTGTTGGACTTGCCGTTCTTGAGCTTGACTGCGCAGCCGAAGTCGCCGGCCTTGAGCACCTGGACGGGCTCCTTCTTGGTTCCGGCAACAGCATAGATGGCGCTGAGGCGCTCCTTGTCTCCGTTCTCGGGGTTCTCGAGGTCGAGACCTGCGGTCACGGTTCCGGACATCACCTTGAAGTAGGAAACCTCTCCGAGGTGGTGCTCCACGTTGTTCTTGTAGATGAACAGACCTGCTGGAGCTTTCTCGTCAACCTCGGGAGCGACTGCTGCATTGAGGGTGAACTCGAGCAGGCGCTTTACGCCGATGTCTTTCTTGCCGGAGATGCAGAGGACGGGGTAGACCTCGCGGTTCTTGATACCGGCGGTAAGACCGGTGATGATCTCTTCGTCGGAAAGAGTTCCTTCGTCGAAGAACTTCATCATGAGCTCGTCGTCGAACTCGGCGACCTTCTCGATGAGGGCCATGCGGGCTTCTTCTGCCCTGTCGGCGAACTCAGCGGGAATTTCGAGGTCTTCGCGGGTGCCCTTGTCGTCCTTGAAGCGGTAGTACTTCATGGTGAGGACGTCGATGAATCCGTTGAATTCTGCGCCTGTAGCGGTAGGGAACTGGATCTCGAGGTACTTGCTTCCGAGGGCGTCCTTAAGGGCGTGCTGGGTCAGATCCCAGTCGGCCTTCTCGCCGTCGAGGTGGTTGACTGCCACCACGAGGGGGAGCTTGTACTGCTCTGCATAGCGGAGGGCGTTGCGTGTGCCGACCTCGACACCCTGCTGGGCGTTCATGACGAGGATGCCGTTCTCGCAGACGCGGAAACCTGCATATGCGCCGCCGATGAAGTCGTCGGAGCCGGGGGCGTCGAGGATATTGATCTTCTTGCCCAGGAACTCTGCGTAGACGGGGGTGGCGTAGATAGACCTCTGGTTGAGCTTCTCGAGGTCGTCGAAATCGGAGACGGTGTTTTTGTCTTCAATGGTACCGCGCCTGTCGATTACCTTGCCTTCGAAAAGCATGGTTTCTGCGAGCGTGGTCTTGCCGGACTTGGTTGCGCCCAGGAGAACCACGTTGCGGATGTCTTGTGCTGAATACTCTTTCATTTATTGTGTGGTTTTGTTGAATTACTTAAAGGATTGCGAATATATGAATTTTTATGCTAAACTCCTAATTCATTCTTCATCTGCCGCAACAGGTCGAAGGCCTGAAGCGGAGTCATGTTGTCGAGGTCGGCAGATTCGAGCTTCTCGCGGATGGCCGAAAGGGCGGGGTCGTCGAGCTGGAAGAACGACAGCTGGAGGCTGCCGTCGGCTTCGACCTTGCCCTGCTTGGAGAGGGCTTCGGCGCGCTTTTCACGGCGTTCGAGCTCGACGAGCGTGCGCTCGGCCGACTCTACCACCTCCTTGGGCATGCCGGCGAGGCGTGCCACATGGATACCGAAGCTGTGGGCCACTCCGCCCGGCTCGAGCTTGCGCAGGAAAATGACGTCCTTGCCTTGCTCCTTGACCGCTATGTGGTAGTTCTTCACGCGCGGGTAGAGCGTCTCGAGGTCGTTGAGCTCGTGGTAGTGGGTGGCGAAGAGGGTCTTTGCTCCCTTGCCGTATTTGTGGACATATTCGACGAGAGCGCGGGCGATGGACATGCCGTCGTAGGTTGAGGTGCCCCGGCCGATCTCGTCGAGCAGCACCAGCGAACGGGCGCTGAGGTTGTGCATGATCATCGAAGTCTCGAGCATCTCGACCATGAAGGTCGACTCGCCGCGCGAGATGTTGTCGGTGGCGCCGACGCGGGTGAAGATCTTGTCGAAGAAGCCGAAGCGGGCGGCCTCAGCCGGCACGAACGAGCCTGCCTGGGCCATGAGCACGATGAGTGCGGTCTGGCGCAGGAGGGCAGATTTGCCGGCCATGTTGGGGCCGGTCAGAATCATGATCTGGTTGGTTGCGCTGTCCATCCTGATGTCGTTGGGGACATATTCCTCGCCCTCGGGCATAAGCGTCTCGATGACGGGATGGCGGCCGGCCTTGATGTCGATGCTGTTCGACTTGTCCACTACCGGGCGGCAATAGTTGCGGTCGACAGCTTGCTGCGCGTATCCCTGGAGGACGTCGATCTGGGCGACGATGCGGCAGTTGGCCTGTATGTCGCGTATGCAGTTCTGAATCTGGGCGACAAGCTCGCCGTAGATGCGGCTTTCGATCTCGTAGATGCTTGCGTCGGCCCCGAGAATCTTCTCTTCGTAGTCCTTGAGTTCCTGGGTGATATAGCGCTCAGCACTGACGAGGGTCTGCTTGCGGACCCATTCGGGAGGGACCTGGTTCTTGTAGGCGTTGCGAACTTCGATGTAGTAGCCGAAGACGTTGTTGTAGCCTATCTTGAGCGAGGCGATTCCGGTGCGTTCGCTTTCGCGCTGCTGGAGTTCGAGCAGGTAGTCGCGCCCGCCGCTGGAGATGCCGCGGAGTTCGTCGAGGGTGCTGTCCACGCCTGCTGCGATGACCTCACCCTTGCCGATCTGAGCGGCCGGGCTCGCGGCGAGCGTCTCCGTGATCCGCGCTACGAGTTTGTCGCAGTCTTTCATCTTGGAGGCGAGCTTCTCGAGGGCTTCGACTCCCGAGCCTGCGCAAAGGTCGCGGATGGGGCTCATCTGAGAGAGGCTGCGGGCAAGCTGCATGGTCTCGCGCGGGAGGATCTTGCCGGTGGCGGCGCGGGCGGTGACTCGCTCAAGGTCGCCGACGTTGGATATTTGCGAGCGGATGTCTTCGAGAGCGCCGTCGTTGTCGTAGAAGAACTGCACGGCGTCGTAGCGGGCGTTGAGCTCGGCGAGATCGACGCTCGGGAGGGCGAGCCACTGCCTCAGCAGGCGGGCGCCCATGGGCGAAGAGCAGCGGTCGATGGTCTCCACGAGGCTCACGCCGTCTTTGCCGGAGGCCGAGGCGAACACTTCGAGGTTGCGGACGGTGAATTTGTCCATCCACACGAACTTCGCTTCGTCGATACGGGATATGCTGCAGATGTTCTTGAGGCCTACGTGCTGGGTCTGCTCAAGGTAGAAGATAAGCGCGCCTGCCGAGCAGATCGACAGCGGGAAGGTGTCCACCGCAAAGCCCTTGAGGCTCTTCACCCCAAGCTGCTTGCAGAGTTTCTCATAGGCGGCTTCGTACACGAATGCCCATTCGTCTACGGCGGTAATGTAGTAGTCGCCGAAGCGCTCCTTGACTGCGCTTCTGACCGACCTGTCCACTATGAGCTCTTTGGGCTGGAAGCTCGACAGCAGCGTACCTATGTAGTCCAGGCTGCCCTGGGCTACCTGGAAAGTGCCGGTTGAGGCGTCGAGAAACGCCGCTCCGCACACATTGTCTTCGAAATAAAGGCCGCAGAGGTAGTTGTGCTCTTTCTGGTCGAGCATTCCCTCGCCGAAGGCGATGCCGGGTGTCAAGATTTCCGTTACACCGCGCTTGACGAGCCGGTTGCCCACCAGCGCAGGGTCTTCGAGCTGGTCGCAGATTGCGACTTTGTAGCCCGCGCGGATGAGTTTCTGGAGGTAGGTCTCGATGGCGTGGTGGGGGAAACCGGCCATCTCGGTCGGGCCCTTGTCGCCGTTGGAGCGTTTGGTGAGGACGAGCCCCAGAACCTTGCTCACGAGCACTGCGTCGTCCGAGTAACACTCGTAGAAGTCGCCGACCCTGTAGAGCAGAACCGCTTCCGGATGCTGCGCCTTGACGGCGAAGTAGTGCCGGAGCATCGGGGTGTCTTCGTTTTTCTTCTGCTTAGCCATATTATGCAATTTCTGCTATCTTGCCTGCCAGGGCGAGGAATGCCTGGGCGTCGGGGCCGCTGCCGAGGGCTGCGGGTTCGCCGGCGTCTCCGCTTTCGCGAACGCCCTGCACGAGCGGAATCTGCGCGAGCAGATCCAGATCGAGGTCGCGGGCCATCTGAGCCCCGCCGTCCTTGCCGAAGATGTAGTACTGCTCGTCGGGATGCTCGGCCGGGGTGAACCATGCCATATTCTCCACTAGCCCGAGGATGCGGCAGTTGACGTTTTCATTGCGGAACATGCCGACCCCCTTGCGCACGTCGGCGATAGCGACTTTTTGCGGCGTGGTCACGATGATCGCGGAGTCGATCCGGATGTCCTGCACGAGCGAGATGTGGATATCGCCCGTCCCCGGGGGCATGTCGATAAGCAGGAAGTCGAGCTCGCCCCAGTCGACCTGCAGAATCATCTGTTTGAGCGCGCTGCATGCCATCGGCCCGCGCCAGATCAGCGCCTGGTCCTCGCCGGCGAAATACCCGATCGACATCCATTTGACGCCGTACTTCTCGATCGGGACCATCAGCTCGTGACCCTCCTCGCCGTATGCGGCCGGCTGCTCTCCGATTGTGCCGGTCATCGTCGGGACAGAAGGTCCATAGACATCCGCGTCCGCGAGTCCTACCTTGTATCCGAGCCGTGCGAGGGATACTGCGAGGTTTACGGCTACCGTCGACTTGCCTACGCCGCCTTTTCCTGACGCAATTCCTATTATGTGTCCGATCTGCTTAATGGCGTCATTGCCCAGTTCGAGTTTCTTTTTCGCCGGCTTCGGGTCTTCTGTGACTATCGTTTTTACCTCAGATTCCACTCCCGGAAAGTTGCGGATGAGGGCCGCCCTGGTGGCACCGATGAGGTATTCCGCCAGCGGGTCACGCCTTTTCGGGAAGTTGAGGGTTACTGTAATCTTGGTATCCGTCGCTTCGATTTCGCCTACCATTCCGAGCTCCACTATGCTTTTGTTCTGCTTAGCGGGGTGGACGACTTCCAGAAGTGCGGATTGTATCTGTTGTTTATCCATATCTTTTTCAATGGCTCCTGTTGGGGCGCCTTTCAATCTTCAAACAGTACCGGTTCGAGTTCCTTCGGGTGGAAACTCTTGCGGTGGTGCTCCGTAAGACCGTATTGTTTAATTGCCGCAATATGCTCCGGAGTGGGATAGCCCATGTTGTGCTCCCAGCCGTACTGGGGGTACTGCTCCGCGAGTTTTTTCATATAGGCGTCCCGATAAGTCTTGGCGAGTACCGATGCCGCCGCTATGCTCGCGTATGTCGCATCGCCATGGACCACGGTCTCGTAGTCCTTTCTCTTGTAGTCGGCGAATGGACGGAATTTATTTCCGTCGATGAGCAGGAACTCCGGCCTGGGGTTCAGTTTGAGCACGGCCCTCTGCATCCCGGTCACGGAGGCCCAGAGGATATTCAGCTTGTCAATTTCTTCGGCACTGACCGCTTCCACCGCCCATGCGACAGCCTCCTGCTCGATTACCGGCCTGAGGAGGTCGCGCTCGCGGCTGCTCATCTGCTTCGAATCATTGAGCAGCGGATGATGGAAATCCGGCGGCAGAATCACAGCCGCGGCGAACACCGGGCCCGCGAGCGGACCCCGCCCCGCCTCGTCGCACCCTGCCTCCACGACACCTTCGTGCTTACAGGAGAGCAGCCTGATTTCCTTACCCTTCGCCATATCCCTACAAATTTAATCATTTTTCCCGCCAACTGCTATGCCCCCAGCCATATTCTTTTCTCTTCCCTTTCGCTGCTCCCCGGATTTCGCCTTTTTGCGGGTTTTGCGGGTTTTCGCCAAGTAGCCGCCTGGGGGCGCCCCCGCCCCTCGTCCTTCCTGACCCGCACAAGAATCTCACCGGCCACTTAGCCGCGCCCTGCGCGGCGTCCCGGGCCTCTGAGGCCGCGAGGTATCGAGCGGCCGGGCTTACGAGGCCTCCGCCCTGGTTATGGCGGGGGG
>CAMNNY010000100.1 GCA_946546175.1 uncultured Bacteroidales bacterium | reverse complement strand
TTGGCGTCGACCTCGGGTTTCTTGACTTCGTAGATGTTGATCTGGACGTCCTTGCCGGTGACCTTCTTAAGCTCTTCCTTAAGCTTGTCTACCTCTGCGCCGTTCTTGCCGATGATGAAACCGGGGCGTGCGGCATAGATAGTGACAGTGACGAGCTTGAGAGTCCTCTCGATGATGATCCTCGAAAGGCTGGCCTTTGCAAGGCGACCTCCCAGATACTTGCGGATTTCGTAGTCCTCCGCGATCTTCTCTGCATAGTTTCCACCACACCAGTTAGAGTCCCAACCACGTGTGATACCGATACGGTTGCTGATAGGATTAGTTTTCTGTCCCATATTACTTATTCTCTACTGGTTTTTTGACATCCAGGACGATGGTGACGTGGTTCGAACGCTTGCGGATGCGGCCGGCCCTACCCTGGGGGCAAGGACGGATGCGCTTGAGCGTGCGGCCGGGACCGACCATGATCGACTTGACGATCACATTGCCATTGTCCAGTTCCTTGGAAAGATCCGGGTTCTTCGCTTCCCAATTTGCGATAGCGCTCTTGAGAAGTTTCTCGAGACGGCCGGATGCCTCCCTCTTCGAGAATTTGAGAAGATCGAGTGCACGGTTGACCTCAACCCCTCTGATGGTGTCTGCAACAAGACGCATCTTGCGAGGAGATGTAGGCACGTCGTTAAGCTTTGCGATAGCGGTGGCTTTCTTCTGCTCCTTGAGCTTTTCAGCCATAAGTCTTTTACGAGCTCCCATTGTTTACTCCTTATTTCTTGTTGTTACCTGCGTGACCGCGGAATGTACGTGTCGGAGCGAATTCTCCGAGCTTGTGACCTACCATCTGCTCAGTTACATAGACCGGAATAAACTTGTTTCCGTTGTGAACAGCGATAGTATGGCCGATGAAGTCAGGGGAGATCATGCTGGCACGGGACCAGGTCTTGACCACCTCTTTTTTCTTGCTACCATCATTCATAGCAAGAATTCTCTTCTCCAGGGCTTCCTGGATGTATGGACCTTTTCTTAATGAACGACTCATAATCTCAAAAGTTTATCCGGTTATTTCTTTCTTCTTTCAATGATGAACCTGTTGGATGCGGCCTTCGGGTTACGAGTCTTGTATCCCTTAGCAGGCAGACCCTTGCGTGAACGAGGGTGTCCACCGGTTGCGCGTCCTTCACCACCACCCATCGGGTGATCGTGCGGGTTCATGACAACACCACGGTTGTGCGGGCGGCGGCCAAGCCAGCGGCTGCGACCTGCCTTACCGAACGACTCGAGGTTGTGATCGGCGTTGGAAACTACACCGACGGTTGCACGGCAGCTGACCAGCACCATACGGGTCTCGCCCGAAGGGAGACGGAGGATGGCGTGGTTGCCCTCACGGGCTGCAAGCTGAGCGAAGGTGCCGGCGGAGCGGGCCATTGCGGCGCCCTGTCCGGGACGAAGCTCGATTGCGTGAACCATGGTACCGACCGGAATCTCATTGAGAGGGAGGCAGTTGCCGACCTCGGGAGCGACACCGCTACCGGACTCGACCTTCTGGCCTACCTTAAGGCCCTGAGGAGCGATGATATACCTCTTCTCTCCATCGGGATACTGAACAAGAGCGATACGAGCGCTGCGGTTAGGATCGTACTCGATGGTAAGAACCTCTGCAGGCTGGTTGTCTTTGTTACGAAGGAAATCGATGATACGGTACATCTTCTTGTGTCCGCCACCGATATAACGCATGGTCATCTGACCAGTGTTGTTGCGTCCGCCAGTCCTCTTAAGAGGCTCAAGCAATGACTTCTGAGGCTTGTTGGTAGTGATCTCGTCGAATGCGCTGATCGCTTTGTTCCTCTGACCCGGGGTTACCGGTTTGAATTTTCTGATTGCCATTGTCTTACCTCCTAGATATTAGCGTAAAAATCAATCTTGTCCTCACCTGCAAGCGTGACGATAGCCTTCTTGAAGTGATTCATGCGGCCACGGAGAAGACCGGCCTTTGTGTAGCGCTGCTTTCTCTTGCCGTAGTAGTTGATTGTATTGACATCAAGAACGGAAACACCGTAGAGTTTCTCTACTTCGTTCTTGATCTGAAGCTTGTTCGCCTTGCGGTCTACCACAAAGCCGTAACGGTTCAACTTTTCGCCCTGAGCCGTCAGCTTCTCTGTAACGATTGGCTTAATAATAATTCCCATCTCTTGTCAGTTTATTTGACCCTCGATGCGAGAACGTCCTGGACACCGTCCACGAGAACGACATGGTTGGCGTTCATGATGGCGTAGGTGTTGATCTCATCGACCGTGATAACGTTCACATACTGAAGGTTGCGGGATGAAAGGAAAATGTTGTCCGAATTTGCGGGGAGGACGAAGAGGACCTTGCGGTCTCCGGCCTTGAGGTTTGCGAGAATCTGTGCAAACTCCTTGGTCTTGGGAGCCTCCATGGCAAACGGCTCTACGAATGTGATAGCGTTCTCAGCTGCCTTGTAAGAGAGAGCGGAGCAACGAGCGAGGGATTTGACCTTCTTGTTGAGCTTGAAGCGGTAGTCGCGGGGCTTGGGACCGTGGATGGTGCCGCCACCTACGAAGATACCTGCCTTGAGAGAACCGTGACGTGCACCGCCGCCGCCTTTCTGGCGACCGAGCTTCTTGGTGCTGTGTGCGTTCTCGCTGCGGTCCTTAGACTTCGATGTGCCCTGACGCTGGTTGGCGAGGTACTGAACTACATCGAGCCAAATTGCGTGGTCGTTCGGAGTGATACCGAATACTTTCTCGTCAAGAGTGACCTTCTTGCCGGACTCCTGTCCGTTGATTTTGTAAACTGAAAGTTCCATACTCTTAAGCCTCCACAATTACATAAGAACCCTTGGCTCCGGGAACAGAGCCCTTGACAACGATAAGATTGGACTCGGGGATAACCTTGAGGACCTCGAGATTCTCAACCTTCACACGGTCCATACCCATGTGACCTGCCATACGCATTCCGGGGAATACGCGTGAAGGCCAAGAGGATGCACCCATTGAACCGGGATGGCGAAGACGGTTGTGCTGACCGTGGGTCTGACCGCCTACACCGGCGAATCCGTGGCGCTTTACGACGCCCTGGAAGCCTTTACCCTTAGAAGTACCGACTACGTCCACGAAAGGAACGTCTTCTGTGAAGACGTCCGCAACTGTGAGCGTGTCACCGAGTTTGAGCTCTCCTGCGAAGTCCGCCTTGAACTCGACGAGCTTGCGCTTAGGAGTGGTTCCTGCCTTTTTGAAGTGCCCCATAAGAGGCGCGCTGGTGTGCTTTTCTGTGGTTTCGTCATAGGCAAGCTGTACAGCGGCATAACCATCTTTTTCAACTGTACGGAGCTGCGTAACAACGCACGGACCAGCCTCGATAACGGTGCATGGAATATTCTTTCCCTCGGCACCGAAAACGGAAGTCATTCCGATTTTCTTTCCAATTAATCCAGGCATTGGTTTGATTAATTAATTGTTTATAAACTATATTCCCCGATTTTTTGGGGGCTGCAAAGATACAATTAATTTTCCAATTGACAAGAGCTGAGGCAAAAATTTGTATTTTTGTGACGAAATGTGCCGAAAATTATTTTTTACAGCGGCCGCCGCGCTCCTTGCGCTGAGCGCACACGCCCAATACCTGACATACGACGGATCGCGCTCAGCCGGACTTGAGCGCTGCGACTCCGCCATCTACGCCGCAATAGGGGAAGGACAGATCCCGGGAGCCGTGCTCTGCATCGTCCAAGGCGACAGGATCGTCTACGAAAAAGCCTACGGCAACAAGCGCCTCGTTCCCGAAAAGGAGCCGATGACCACCGGCACGGTCTTCGACCTTGCCTCGCTGAGCAAGTGCGTAGGCACGGCTATCTCCGTCATGCAGCTCGTCGAGCAGGGCCTTGTCGATCTCGACGCCACCGTCGATACCTATCTGCCGGAGTTCGCCCCCTGGACCGACGGGGCCGACACCGTGAGAATCACCGTCAGGCAGTTGATGACACATACTTCCGGTCTCCAGGCGGGAGCCGACGTGCTTGAACTGGGGCGCCGCAAAGCAGACGGCAAACCGCAGGTTCTGCGCGACTATATTATAAAGGAGCTCCCGCGCCAGGCGCGCCCGGGCACGCAGCGCATCTACAGCTGCCCCAACTTCATCACCCTTCAGTACATACTCGAAACGGTCACCGGAGAGCGCCTCTGCGACTACGCCCAGGAGCACGTTTTCGACGTTCTTGGCCTGCAACATACTTGTTACTTCCCCACAAATCAGCGCATTGACAAGCGTGTCCTGCGCACGATAGCCCCCACCGAGGTGCTTTACCGAAAGGGAACCGACCCGCAACAGTTAGGCCGGCGGACAAAGTACGGCCGCGCGCTTCTCGGGCAGGTCCATGACCCTACCGCCCGAAGGTTTGGCTGCGGCAACTCGGGCAATGCGGGCGTATTCTCGACCGCCGAAGACCTCGCAGTCCTGTGCGCAGCGCTCATGAACGGCGGGCAGTGGCAGGGCAGACGCATCCTCAGGCCCGAGACGGTAGAGCTCATGAGCATCCCCCAGCCCGGCGCATTCGGACGCACGCTGGGGTGGGACGCCCAGAGTCCGGCCGCAGGCTTCGCGGGCGACGCGCTTCGGAAAGACCGCACGATCTGCCACACCGGCTACACCGGCACCTCGATAGTGATAGACTTCGACAGGCAGACCGCAATCATCCTTCTGACCAACCGGGTACACCCTCGCGATGAGGGCGGAGTGGGCAAGACACGCAGGGCAGTGTCCGATATCGTTGCTGAAGTGCTCAATATTTATTAGATTTGTAGGGCTATGCACTCATTGCTTCTGGACATAGGTTTTCTGCACGTGACCCTGGTCGACCTGCTCGACATTCTGATGGTCGCGGCGCTCATATATTTCCTCTTCAGGTGGATCAAGGGGTCGGCCGCGATGAACATCGCCCTGGCGATCATCGCGCTGCTTTTCCTGCGGATTCTGGTGGAGGCCCTCAACATGAGGATGATGTCGGGGCTGCTCGGGACCCTCATCGACGTGGGCGCCATAGCCCTCATCGTCATCTTCCAGCCCGAAATCAGGCACTTCCTCTACAGCCTCGGCCGGCGTACCTTCTTCGGGAAGAACGACTCCTGGCTCGGAAGGCTCTTCCACAGGCAGGACGCCAAGCTTGGCGGAGACGCCGCCGACGACGTGGTGAGAGCCTGCTTCGAGATGGGCGAGCAGAAGGTCGGAGCGCTGATCGTGCTGACCGGCGACGATCCCCTCGAAGACATAGTGGGGACCGGAACCACCCTCGACGCCACCATCAGCAAGCCCCTTATCGAAAATATCTTTTTCAAGAACTCACCGCTCCACGACGGAGCTGTAATCATACGCGGCGGCCGTGTGGTTGCCGCACGCTGCACATTGCCTATCACAGACAGGACCGATATCCCGGCACGCTATGGGATGCGCCACAAGGCCGCCATAGGAATAACCGAAAAGACCGATGCGAGAGTGATTGTGGTCAGCGAGCAGACAGGTGAGGTGTCGTTTGCAGCAGACGGCATCATCACCAAGATGGAAGGTAAATCAATGTTGAAACTCAGGCTGGGAGATGACGGACAGAAGACTGGAAACGAAACTGGGGTTTGACAAGGTAAGGGAGACGATCTCCAACCGATGCCAGACCGAATACGCCGCCGACAGGGTCGCCGGCGAGGAGTTCTGCACGGACCCCGACGAGATCCTCCGCAGGCTTCAGCTCACCGACGAGATGAGGCTGATCCTGATGTTTGAGGACAGCTTCCCCACTACCGGCTACATAGACGCCCTCCCCTTCCTGGAGCCTCTGCTCAAGGAAGGTTTCAGCATTGACAAGCTCTCGCTCGCCAAGCTGGGCTCGATGCTCGAGCTCTCGCGCAAGACCTACGCATTCTTCCTTTCCATCAAAGACGGAGTCTACCCCAGGCTCAAGAGGATGACCTCCAGGATGGTCTCCTTCCCCGAAGTACGCCGCCGGATCGAGGGTATCCTCGACAAATACGGCGAGATCAAAGACTCCGCCTCCGACGAGCTTCTCCACATCCGTCAGGAGCTCCGCACCAAGGAAGCGGCCATCTCCAAGAAGGCAACCGCCATCCTGAACAGCGCCAAGGCCGAAGGCATAGTCGACGACGACGCATCGGTCTCCGTCAGGGACGGCAAGTTCCTCATCCCGGTGAGCACCTCCGCCAAGCGAAAGATCCGCGGCTTTGTCTACGACCTCTCCGCCTCGGGCAAGACCACATTCGTGGAGCCCGCCGAGATCATCGAACTCGAGAACGAAATCAGCGAACTCCGCTTCGAAGAGGCCCGTGAGATATCCCATATCCTATACGCATTCAGCGAATTCGTCCGCCCGTACGTGCCCGACCTTCTCGAGACGGCCCGCACCATCGGCGAGATCGACTTCATAATCGCCAAGGCCCAGACCGCGCTCGACTATGTAGCCGGCGTCCCCGTGATCAGCACCGACGGCTCGCTGAGCCTGCGCAAGGCCCGCCACCCGCTGCTCGAGAAGTCGCTCAAGAAAGAAGGCCGGCAGATCTGCCCGCTCACTGTCAACCTCACCGAGCAGAAGCGCCTGCTGATCATCTCCGGCCCCAACGCCGGGGGCAAGTCGGTCTGCCTCAAGACCACCGGTCTGCTGCAGTACATGTTCCAATGGGGCATGCTCGTTCCCACCTCCGAGAGCTCCGAGCTGCCCGTATTCGGGCGCATCCTGGTGAGCATCGGCGACGACCAGTCGCTCGAGAACGACCTCAGTACATACAGCTCGTTCCTCGCCGACATGCGCGAGATGCTGCGCACGGCCGACTCTTCCACGCTCGTGCTCATCGACGAATTCGGCTCGGGCACCGAACCTGCCGCCGGCGGAGCCATCGCGGAAGCAATCCTCGCTGAACTCGACCGCAGGGGCGCCTACGGAGTCATCACCACCCACTACACCAACATCAAGCTCTACGCATCGGGCGCCGACACACACGCCATCAACGGCGCGATGCTCTACGACACCTCGAAGATAGCCCCGCTGTTCGAGCTCAAGATCGGCCTGCCGGGCAACTCATTCGCCTTCGAGCTTGCCCGCAAGATGCAGCTCCCCGAAGCCATCGTCAAAGACGCCGAAAACCGCGCCGGCGAAGAGTTCGTCGGGATCGAGAAGAACCTCAGGAGGATCGCGCGCAACCGCCGTGTGCTCGACGAGAAGATACGCAAGGTCAAGACCACCGAGGGCAACCTCGAGGATCTGGCCGAAGAATACGAGCGCGAACTCGAAGACATCCGCAGCAGGCGCAAGGAGATACTCGACAAAGCCCGCGAAGAAGCCGCCGAAATCGTACGCGGCGCGGGAAGACAGGTCGAAAAGACCATCAAGGACATCAAGGAAAGCCAGGCCGACAAGGGGAAGACCAAAGTGGCCCGAGCCGAGCTTCAGGGCTTTATGCAGGCCCTCGAAGAGCGCAAGACGAAGGAGCAGAAAGACCACGAAGACTATGTCAGCCGCAAGATGGCCAAGGCTTCCAAACGCCGCAAACCGGCGGAAGACAGCGAGAAGAGCCGCGAAGAAGCCTTCCGCAACGCCCCGCTCAAAATAGGTGAAAAGGTCCGCGTAAAGTCCAACGGAATGGTGGGCGAAGTGACGGGCGTGTCGTCGAAAACCATCACCGTCGTAATCGGCAACATTACATCGAAGATGCCCGCCGAGCGCCTCGAGCGCATCTCTTCCAACGAGTTCAAGGAAGCCGCCAAGAAGAGTTACACTCCCGTCTACGAGAAACGCGACCCTGCCATCACGGCCCGCAGGCTGTCCTTCTCGCCCGAGCTCGACATCAGGGGCGAGAGGCTTCAGGCCGCCCTCGACATAGTGGTCAAGTACGTCGACGACGCCCAGATGCTCGGAATCGGCTCGGTGCGCATCATCCACGGCAAGGGCACGGGAGCCCTCCACGACGAGATTCAGAAATACCTCCGGACGGTGCCCGGAGTCATCTCCGCCACCGACGAAGACATCCGGCACGGCGGCTCGGGAGTAACCGTCGTCACCTTCGAATAACGGCTATGAAAGACGAAAGGAAAGAAACAGGACGACGGGGAGAGCAGCAAGCCTGCGACTACCTCGAAAGCATAGGCCACAAGATAGTGGCCCGCAACTGGAGGGCCTCTCACAAAGAGGTCGACATAATCACGCTGAGCGAGGGCAAGGTGCTGCACATAGTCGAGGTCAAGACCAGGACCGAGCCGATGGCCGCTCCCCCGGAGTTCAACGTAGACAACAGAAAGATGAATAACCTCACTGCGGCGGCCGGCGCCTTCCTGCGCTCCGCCAATGTGTCCAACGTGGAAGAAGTAGTCTTCGACGTGGTCAGCGTGGTGTACTCCGACACCGGCCGGCTCCGGGTTGAATACTTCCCCCAAGCATACATTCCGACATATGCCTGACAAACACTACTACTGCGCAATCCTCGCCGGCGGTCTGGGCACAAGATTCTGGCCCATCAGCCGCAAGGCGCTTCCGAAGCAGTTCCTCTGCTTCACCCCCGACGGCAAGACCTTCCTCCGGCAGGCCTACGAAAGAATAGTCAAGGTGGTCCCCGCCGAGAATATCATCGTGGTCACCCTCAAGGAATACCTCAGCATTGTTGAGGAACAGCTTCCCGAGGTCCCCCGCGAGAACATCCTCCTGGAGCTCTACAACCGCAACACCGCGCCGAGTATCACCTACGCCGCCAAGGAAATCCTGCGCAGAGACCCCGATGCCGTGATGGTCTCGACCCCTGCCGACCACATCATCGAAGGATCCGACGAGTTCTCCTCGACGCTCCTGCGGGCTCTCGAGTACGCCTCAACCCACGACGAGCTCATCACTCTCGGCATAGTCCCTACCCGCCCCGACGCCAACTTCGGTTATATCCAGGTAAGCGGAGGCAGCAGCGCAATCAGGGCCGGCAAGCCCGTCCCGGTCAAGACCTTCACGGAGAAGCCCACCAAGGAGATCGCCGAGCTCTTCCTTCGCACCGGCGAATTCCTCTGGAACTCCGGTATCTTCATCTGGCAGGCCCGCGTGATCCTCGAAGAGCTCAACCACTACGCCCGCGGTATCACCGCCCTCTGGGAAGAGAGTTCGGATATCGACCGCATCTACACCGACTGTATCAGGATCTCTATCGACTACGCTGTGATGGAGAAGACCGACCGCGCGACCGTCTTCCCCGCCCGGTTCAAATGGGCCGATATGGGCACCTGGGAGTCGCTCTACGACAACCTCGGCAAGCCCGACCGCACCGGCAACGTGACCAACATTTCGGGAAAGCACCTCTTCAAGGAAGACGAGGACAATATCATCTACTGCCAGAAAGACGGAAAACTGATTGCCATTCGCGGACTTGAGAACATGATAGTGGTCGACACGGACGACGTGCTGATGATCTGCCCGCGCGACGACCGCAAGGTAAAAGAGTTCCTCTCGGAGCTCGCAATGCCCGAATACGAAGACTACAGATAGAGATATGGAAGTACTCAAATTCGGAGGAACATCGGTATCCAACGCCACGGCTATTTCGAGGGTGCTCGACATCGTGGACGGAGCGCGCAGCCGCGGCAAGGTGGTGCTCGTGAGTTCCGCCGTGAGCGGATGCACCGACGCGCTCATCGCAATGAGCAAGGCGGACGCCCGTGAGCGTGAAAAGGCCGCGAAAGCCATCCTTGAGCGGCACTACGCGATCGCATCGCGGCTTTTCACGGGAAAGGAGCGGCGCGACGTCTTCCAGGTGCTGCTCGATACATGTAAAGATCTGCTTGACGCCAATCCTGACGACTACCAGACCTTCGGCGAGCTGTTTTCGACCCGCATCATCGCGGCCAAACTGCACTGCGACGGCGTAGGCGCCCTCTGGGTCGACTCGCGCGACCTCATCCGCGTGCGTAAAGGCAAAGTCGACAAAGAAGTTTCCTACAAAAAGATACGTGAAGCCATCAAGGTGCACCCCGAGGTCGAAGTGTTCGTGGTGCCCGGATTCATCGCTTCCGACGAGCGCGGCCATGTCTGCACGCTCGGACGCGGCGGTTCCGACTACAGCGCCGCGCTCTTTGCAGCCGCGCTGGGAGCGGACGACCTCCAGATATGGACCGACGTGCCGGGTATCATGACGACCAACCCAAAGGATGTCCGCACGGCGCGCACTATCCCCCAGATCAGCTACGACGCGGCATTCCTGCTCGCGGCCCACGGCGCCAAGGTGCTCTACGCTCCTTCGGTGCAGCCTGCGATGGAGTCGGAGCTGGAGATGCACATCCTCGACACGTTCCACCCCGACCTCCCCGGGACGGTAGTGAAGGCCCTGCCCCGCTCGGCTCACGGCGCCTGGGTCGGAATAGCATGTGAGAAGCTCGAAGACGAGTCGAGACTCTGCCTGGTGGCAGACGGTCCGGTCGAGCCCCAAGCTGTCTCCGACCTCCGCTCCAGGCTTGGACGCGCCAACATCGTACCCCGCGATATCTTCCCCGAGGGCGACGACCATATTATCGTGGTCCTGGCCCCCGGCGACGAAGTCGAAGCCCTGCGCACCTGCCACTATATCTGCTTCGAGACTGAAGACTCCGTCGACGTCTACCTCGCAGGCGAAGGCAAGGTGGGCAGCGCCCTGCTCGATATCATCTCGAAGACCGACAACCGCATCAACGTGCGGCTCGTCTCGCGCCACGAATCCGAGGACGGAGAGTTCTTCGAAAAGATGATGGCGGAGGCTTCAGGCAAGTCTGTGTTCGTGGACTGTACCGACAGTGAGACCATCTACAAGTGGTATGTGCCGGTACTCGAGGCGGGAATCAACGTGGTGTCGAGCAACCGCCGCGCACTCAGCGTCCCCTACGCTGAGTTTGCGCTTATGAAGCGCACCGCCCGCCGTATGCGCAGGTTCCTGCGCTACGAAACGACGGTCGGCGCGGCCCTCCCTATACTCGACTCGATCAACATGAGCGCCAACAGCTCCGACGAGATCCTTTCGATCGAGGCGGTAGTCAGCTGCACCCTTAACTACATCCTCACCAGCGGACTGCCTTTCGCCGAAGCGCTCAGCCGCGCCCAGGAAATAGGCCTCACCGAGAAAGACCCCAGCATGGACCTTGGGGGCAAGGATGCCGTGCGCAAGCTCCTCATCCTCGCCCGCGAAGCCGGGGTTCCGCTCGAA
The DNA here is from genome assembly GCA_946546175.1 of uncultured Bacteroidales bacterium. Lineage (GTDB taxonomy): Bacteria > Bacteroidota > Bacteroidia > Bacteroidales > UBA932 > Cryptobacteroides. Next base: position 2,341 of record CAMNNY010000100.1, on the reverse strand, counting down.
GAGTCCGACGTGGAAGTCGAGCCGGTAGACGGTTCGAAGGCCGACGGAAGCCAAAGGTTCGTGGCCTCGATCGAGAAAGACCTTTCGCAGCCGAAGGGTTACAGGGCTTCCATCCGGCTCAAGACGGTCTCGCCCGACGATCCGGCATGGAACGTCCGCGGCACCGACAACATGATCAGCATACGCAGCGCGTTCCACCCTTCGCCGCTTCTGATCCAGGGTGCCGGCGAAGGCGCAAGGATGGCGGCATCGAGCGTGCTTAACGACATACTGAGATGATGATAGACAAGTCACTGCTGGAGGAAGTACTCCGGATCGATTCAACTTCCGGGCGCGAACGCGCGCTGGGAGAGTTCCTCATGGAGCGGCTCGAGGCCCCCTCGAAGCAGGCGTTCGAAGTAGGCGACGGCACCCTCAACGTGCTCCTCAAGTGGGGCGACAGGCCCAAGGTGGTGTTCTGCTCACACATGGACACCGTGCCCCCGTACATCGAGCCTTCGTTCGAGGGCGATACCGTCCGCGGGCGCGGGAGCTGCGACGCGAAGGGACAGTGGGTCGCGATGTACGCTGCCTGCAAGCAGCTCGAAGCCCGCGGACTGGACGGATTCGCGCTGCTGATCGTCAGTGGCGAAGAGACCGGCTCGTGGGGCGCGAAAGCGTTCTCGGGCTCGCTTGAAGCTCCGCTGCTCGTGATCGGAGAGCCGACGGACAACATCCCCGTGTCGGCCGCCAAGGGCACGAAGTCCTACGACCTGCGCTTCTCTGGCGAGCCATTCCACAGCGGCTACCCCGAGCGCGGACGCAGCGCCGTGGAGATGTTCATGGACTTCATGATCGAGCTCGAGGTCGAAAGCGAGTTCCCCCGCGACAAGGTGCTCGGAGAGACTACCTGGAACGTAGGGCTGCTCAGAAGCGACAACCCCCAGAACATCCTCAGCCCGGAGCTTACATGCCGGCTGTATTTCCGTACGACCTTCGCGAGCGACGCCCTCGTCCGGAAGTGGATGTCGCGCGTGCGCCCCGGCGTGGAGATCACTGAACGCGGAGGCGATGCTCCCTGCGAATACTACGTGCCTGAGGGCTTCAAGGGCAAGCCGGTGGCATTCGGCAGCGACGCCCCGCATCTCGCAGGATTCGGACGCAAGACCATCTGCGGCCCGGGCTCAATATTTGTGGCCCACCGCGACGACGAAGCTGTGACTTACGCCGAGCTTGAAAAAGCCGTCGAAAACTATATTCGAATTTTTGAATCTGAACAATAACCACATGAAAGTAGTAATCAGCGGATACGGCCGTATGGGCCACATGGTCGAGGGAGTGCTCCTCGGCAAAGGAATAGAAGTAGCGGAGTGCAGCGAAGACGTCTGCAGCATCGACCCTGCTCTCGCAAGGGAGTGCGTGTGTATCGACTTCACCACTCCCGACGCATTCAAGGCCAATTATAAGTTTATCGCCTCGGCTTTCAAGGCCGCAGTAATAGGCACAACCGGATGGAACGACATCTTCGGCGATGTTGTCGCAGAATTCGAAAAACACGGCACGCCGATGATATATGCCTCCAACTTCTCGATCGGAGTCAATGCGGTGTTCGCCGCCGTCGAAAAGGTCAGCGAAATCCTTCGCGGCCACGGCTACGTACCCCATATCGAGGAGATTCACCATGTCCACAAACTCGATGCGCCCAGCGGCACGGCAAAGGCGCTCGCGCAGATCGTGGATGAGGGCCTGGGGATCAGGCCCGACATCACGTCGGTGCGCGAGGGCGAGGTGCCGGGCACGCACATCGTCAAGTTCAAGTCGGAGGTCGACAAGATCAAGGTGACGCACGAAGCTTTCTCGAGGCAGGGTTTCGCCGAGGGCGCAGTCGCTGCTGCTCTGATGACAGAAGGCCTTACCGGTGTTCACGAGTTTAAAGAAATTCTTTTAGGATGAAAAAAATATTTTTAAGAGGCGCCGGTCCGGCGCTGCTCACCCCCTTCAAGACTGACGGAAGCGTAGATTACGACGCTTACGAGGCGCTCGTGCGGCGCCAGGTGGCCGGGGGCGCGGACTTCCTGGTGGCTCTCGCCACCTCCGCCGAGGCCCCGACCCTCAGCGCCGACGAGAAGCTGCGGCTTCTCGCGCTCACTCGCGCCAACGCCGGCGGACTTCCCGTCATCGTCGGTGCCGGCTCCAACTCCGTCCAGGGCACTGTCGACAACATGCGGCTCCTCAAGGACGCCGACGCCTGGCTTATCGTGGTTCCCTTCTACAATAAGCCCACACAGGAAGGGATGTACCTATATTATAAAGCGGTGTGCGAAGCGACCGACAAGCCCGTCGTGATCTACAACGTACCCGG
>CAMNNY010000099.1 GCA_946546175.1 uncultured Bacteroidales bacterium | reverse complement strand
GCTTTCGGAGTGGCTCGGGAGGGTGATCGACCAAGCCGGCTTCGACTGCGCGAAGACGGCGCCGCTGCTGCGCGCGCTGATGACGGGCGACCGGTCGGGACTCGACCGCGGGACCGTCGCAGCCTTCCGCAGCAGCGGCGCCTCCCACCTTCTGGCGCTCTCGGGCCTCCATCTGGGGATAGTCGCGATGTGTGTGCGCTTCCTGCTGATGCTTCTCGGGAAGTCGCGCCCCGCAGGGATTGTGCGTTCGGCCCTGCTCGTGCTCTTCTGCCTTGCCTACACGCTCGCATGCGGGGCCTCCCCCTCGCTCGTCCGGGCCTTTCTGTTCGTCGTCTTGGGGCAGGTCGCAGCCCACAGCCCACACCGCATGAGCACTCCGGCAGACCGCCTGTGCATCGCCGCCACCGTCCAACTCTCCTTCGATCCGCGCGCCATCGGGTCCCTCGCCTTCCAGCTGTCCTACCTCGCAATGATTGGGATAGTGTTCGTCGCCCCCCGCCTGGAGGCCTGGTACCCCTCGACGGCACTGTCCTACCGTTTCGACCCGATTCGGGCCATCTGGAAAGCGATGGCGCTTGCGCTCAGCTGCCAGCTGACCACGGCGCCACTGGTGTGGTTGCGTTTCGGAAGCCTCCCGCACTATTTTCTGCTGACGAATATGCTGGCAATGCCAGTCTGCGAACTGTTGCTGCCGGTCGCGATACTGACCCTTCTGCTGGGCTCCCCCTCGTTACTGGTGAGCCTGACGGACAGGCTTGCCGGTATCCTCATCAGGATACTGACCATAATATCAGGGTTGTGAAAAGTTTACACTGCGCTTCCCAGAATCCCCGGGTCGTCACCGTCCTTCAGACGGTCTAACTTGCGGAAGAGCCTGACGATGAAGATGGCGGCGCAGGCTACCGACAGGAAATCAGAAATAGGGAAAGAAAGCCATACCCCGTTCTCTCCTAGCCAGAGCGGAAGCATATACACCAGGGGCACGAGGAACAGGAGCTGGCGGGTGAGCGACAGGAAGATGCTGGTCCTGACCATGCCCAGGCTCTGGAAAAAGTTGCCCGAGACCATTCCGAATCCGACTGACCATACCATTATATTCATCAGTCGCAGTGCGTTGTCAGCCTTGGCGATCATCTCGGGATCGGAGGTGAACAATCTGACTGAAGGTGTAGTAAGGAGCTCTGAAACCAGGAAGCAGATGACGCTCATGAGGCACATCCATTTCGCCGTAAGCCAGAAGACTTCCTTGACTCGCGTGTACAGCCTTGCGCCGTAGTTGAAGCTTGCGATAGGCTGCATACCCTGGTTGAACCCCAGATTGATCATGAGGAACATGAAGGTGATGCGGTTGGCGATGCCGTAGGCTCCGATGGAGAGGTCGCCGCCGTACTTGCGCAGCTGCTGATTGATGAAGATCGAGACTACGCAGGAAGCGCAGTGCATCAGGAACGGCCCCATTCCGATCGACAGAGATGCGCGGGCTATCTTCCAGTCGAGCTGGAATACCCGCCTGCCGAAATGCAGGAAGTTCTTCTTGTCGGCGAAGAACTTGAAGGTATAGGCGAGGGCCATCAACTGGCAGAGTACCGTTGCTATGGCCGCGCCCTTGATTCCCATGTCGAGCACGTAGATGAAGATGGGGTCGAGGATGGCATTGGATGTGACCGTAAAGATGGTCAGACCCATCGCCGTCTTCGGATTGCCGCTGGCCCTGATGATGCCGTTGAGGCCGAAATAGAGGTGTGAGAACACATTGCCCAGCAGGATGATCCTCATGTACTCTCTGGCGAAGGGCAGGGTATTTTCCGATGCTCCGAAAAAGTAAAGTATGGGATCGAGGTAAAGCAGACAGACGACGGAGAACAGAATACCGAGTATGGTGTTGAGGCTCACCACGTTGCCGAGCACTTTCTGGGCCCCTTCGTAGTCGCGCCGCCCAAGCAGTACCGAGACCATGGTCTGGCCTCCTACGCCCACCAGAGTGCCGAGCGCCGTACCGAGGTTCATCAGCGGGAAGGTGACTGCAAGACCGGAGATGGCGTATGCTCCCACATGGGGGATATGGCCGATGAAGATGCTGTCGACCATATTGTATAGCGACGAGGCTACCATCGCTATGATTCCGGGCACGGCGTACTTTCTCAGCAGCGTGCCAATCCTTTCAGTGCCCAGTTCGGTGGGCGCCGCTCCTTGTATGGCCATCAGTTGGGGGTGTCGACTATTTCAAGATCGTAGATGAGGGGGCAGTAGCCCGGGATAGTGCTTCCGGAGCCATTGGCCTTGTAGGCTTGGGCTGAAGTCATGAACGCGCGGCCTTTTTCGTGCAGATGCATGTTGAATATGGCTGCCGAGAAACCTCCGATCATGGAAGATTCGCTGGTTGTCATGGTAAGCTCGCTTGCGCTGGAAGCCCAGTTGATCAGCAGGGGAGAGTAGGACCTGGAGCTGCTGTAGAGGCCGTAGACCTTGGCTGTGTCTGCGATGTTGGTGTCCACGGCATAACCGTCGGGGAGTCTGCGGCAGATATAGTTTACGTAGACCTTGTCGCCGCTTTCAAACTGGGTGTCGCTGTCAGAGGGAGTCTCACAGACGTAATAGACGCCGGTTGTGAGCGAGTCGGCTCCGGCGGGAAGAGCGGCCTTCACCCTCGAAAGATCCCACTCATCGATGTCCGAAATAAGCTCTTCGAGCGTGAAGTCGTAGACGAGCGCGGAGACAGCCTCCGTCATGTTTGCAAGATATTTCTCCTTTGTCGCGAAGCGGTCGTTGGTCAGAAGCCATCCGGGGATGATCACGCGGGCATGCCCTCCTTCGTGAAGGGAGTTCACGATCTCCTCAAGCCCGGCATAAATGCCGTTTGCACCGCGGTAGAGCACCTGCGGGCCGTAGTAGTTCTTCTGGACATAGGTGCCGATCTTCTGGGCGGTGGAGCGGTCGGTAGTGGTGTTGACAGTCCCGGAGAGGGTGCTGACCGTATAGGAAACACTGATATAGGGGAATTCATCCTTGCTGCCGGCGGGGGTGCGGGATACATCGTCGGTAATCTCCGTAACCCACGAACCGAGCTCTGTCTGCTGCCAGCCGGCCTGCTTGTTGACCGAAACCCATGCGTCGAACTCCATTTCTGCGAGTTCTCCGTAGTTGGTGGACGGGGTCTGGGCGCATCCTGCGAGAAGAAGCGCCACTGCTGCCATCCGTATTATTATATTACTCTTCATATTTCAATCTTAAGTGCAAAATCAAGGGCCTTCGAGGCATCGGCGATGTCGTCGGGGATCAGCAGCTTGCCTCCGGCAGCCTGCTCGTGCCCTCCGCCATGGAAGTAGCGCGCTGCAATCTGAGCCGCCGACCACCCTCTCTTCGAGCGGATGGACGCCCTCATTTCGGGCGCTTCCTCGCTTTCGCGAAGGTACAGGCACACTTTCACGCTGTCGATGGTCAGCGGGATGTTGACCATGCCCTCGAGCTCGCCCTCCTCCAAGCCAAATTTGTGCCATAGTCCGGCGCTCACCACGATAACGGCAAGGCCGTCTTCCCTAATCACAAGATGTTCGCTCAGGATATGGCTGATCGCTTTCACGCGGTTGGGACGGTAGCGGTTATAGAGCTCGGCGACGATAGCATCGCGGTCTACTCCGCAGGCGATAAGGTCTGCCGCCATCGCGAGGGTGGAAGGGTATATCGAGTTGGCGAAGTTGTTGGTGTCGGTCGTCATTCCGGCCATCATGCAGCGAAGCGCTCCAATCGGCAGCCTCTCTGTGTGGCCGCCAACCTCCGGCAGCTGCCGCAGCACTTCGTAGACCATCTCGCTCGCCGAGGAGACTTCCGGCCGGCTGAACACGAGGTCGAACTCGCTCTCGCAGGGGGAGAGATGGTGGTCGATCAGCACCTTTCGGGCGGTACTGCCGCGAAGGGCCTGCTCGGCGAATCCGGCGCGCTTCAGGCCGTTGTAGTCAGTGCAGATTATAAGGTCGGCCCTTTCAATAGCCTCCGCTCCGCTTACGGGTACACCGTCTGCGATGAAGGCGATGGTAGCAGGGGGCTGTTCGCACACAAGCGCAACATCCGACTTCCCGCGGCACTCCCTAAGATAGTGATACACTGCGCAACTGCTGCCCAGCGCATCACCGTCGGGGTGAGTGTGCGTGGAGATCACGATCGAGCCCGAAGAGTCGATCAGACTGTCCAAAAGCCGTATTTTCTCTGCTTGGTCCATCGGGGCAAATTTAGTAAGATTATTGCATTTAATAAATGATTTTTCTAACTTTGTCCGACTAGTTGAAACAAAAATAAAAAGATATAGAAATGGCAAAATTCGACTTGCTTAAGTTTACCCAGAACAAGATTGTCAACGCCATCGTCGTGTATGTGCTTCTCCCTCTGGGTATCATTTTCCTCGGTTATCTTCTTGTCGACAGCATCTCTCAGCCCGTCCGCTTCAATAAAGAAAAGGACCTTCGCGAGAAAGTCGGTATCGAACGTCTCAAGGATATCCGTACCCTCCAGGACGCCTTCAAGAGCGTCAACGGCAAGTATGTCTCCGACATCGATTCTCTGGTCGACTTCTACAAAAACGGCGAAATCACCGTCCGCATGCAGATCGGCTCGAAGGATGACTCTCTCGCCATGGCCCACACCAAAGCCATCAAGCAGCAGCGTTACTGGCTGCGCGGAGCCAACCTCAACCGCTATCTCTATTCGCTCTATCAGGACGGCGACAAGAATCTCGTCTTCTCGATCGACAACAAGATTCCTGTAAGGGACACCCTCTTCAACAACCGTGCAGGTTTCGTCGCCGATTCCCTCAAGACCATCCCGTTCTCCGGAGGTCAGAAAGTCGAGATGGAAGCCATCGTCAAGAAGGTTTCCGGCGTCAATGTCCCTCTGTTCGAGGCCCGCATGCCCTACAAGAAGCTCCTTTACGGCATGGACAACCAGCTCAGGATCAACCTCGACGCCGAGCGTCGCAACAGCAACAAGTACGAAGGCCTGCAGGTGGGCAGCATCACCGCGCCTAACAACAACGCCGGTAACTGGGAGTAATAATGAAGTGTACCTTAGTACCTTCTGACTTTTTCGACGCAGCCTGCGCGGGAGACTATCTCGCGCAGGTTGTCGATTTGCCCCAGGGTGCCACGGTCCGCTCGGAGCTCATCCCCGAGTACAACGCATATTTTGTCTGGGCCCAGGAAGGAGAAGCCGATCCGCGCATGCTCGGCATCCTTCGCGAACTCCACGAATGCCCTGACTACAACAAAATCCTTTGCTCCTGGGAAGAAGGCGAGCTGTGCCTCGCGATAGCCCAGGGCAGGACTCTTCTTTTGGCAAACACATACAAGGCGGCCGACTTCACTACCGCGGAGTACTACATCTTCCTTGCCCTGAAGTCGCTCCAGCTCAATCCCGAGATCTCGACCATCTGTCTCCGCTCCAAGGTGAGCCCCGAAGACAAGATGTCGCTCTACCGCTACTTCAAGGCGGTCGAATCGCTATGAGAATAATCGGCGGCGCCCTTAAAGGCAAGACCATCCTCCCTCCGGCAGGCTACAAGGCCAGGCCGACTACCGACTTCGCCAGGGAGGCCCTTTTCAATATCCTCGACAACGAATACGAGTTTGAAGATCTCAAGGTGCTCGACCTTTTCGGGGGTACGGGCGCAGTCTCGTTCGAATTCGGTTCGAGAGGCGTAGGCAGGGTATGGTGCGTGGAGATGGCCCGGGAAAACGCTTCGTTTATCAAACGCGAAGCCCAAAGGCTGGGCCTGGGCAACGTTACGATGGTCCGCGACAATGTCTTCGACTTCCTTACTGTGTGTCACGAAAAGTTCGACATAGTATTCGCCGATCCGCCCTATGCCCTTGAGGGGCTGGAGACCATTCCGGATAAGGTGTTTGCTGCTGACATCCTCCACCCCGACTGCTATTTCATTCTCGAGCACGGCGGGGAGCACTCATTCAGGGAGCATCCGCACTTCTTCAAGGAGAAGGAGTACGGAAGGGTGCATTTCACTTTCTTCAAATAGGGGCTACAGGCCCTGAGCCTTGGCCTCGTCCCAGATGGCATCCATCTCGGCGAGGGTCATGTCCGTGAGCTTGCGCCCCGCCTTGAGGGTTTTCGATTCGAGATAGGTAAAGCGCCTGCGGAATTTGCTGCAGGTGCGCCCAAGAGCTACCTCGGGGTCGATGCCGTAGAGCCGGCATGCATTGATGACGGAGAACATAAGGTCTCCGAATTCTTCTTCGATGTGGTCGCGCTCACCTTCGCGGGCTGCCTCACACACCTCGTCCAGTTCTTCGTGGACCTTGTCGAGCACCTGCTCTTTCTGCTCCCAGTCGAAGCCGCAGCCGCGGGCCTTTTCCTGCATCGACAGAGCCTTGAGAAGAGCCGGCATCGAGTCGGGGATGCCGCCGAGCACGGTCTTGTTGCCGCCCTTTTCCTTCGCCTTGACGAGTTCCCAGGTGTCGGCAATTTCTTTGGCGGAAGTAGGCTGGCCGGCTTTGTCGCCGAAGACATGGGGGTGGCGGAAAACCATCTTGTCGCATATCTTCCGGAGGCTGTCGGCGATGTCGAACTTGCCGGCCTCCTCGGCTATCCTGGCGTAGAACACCATGTGGTAGAGAAGGTCGCCGATTTCCTTGCAGGTTTCGTCGGAGTTCCCCTTGATGATGGCATCGCTGAGTTCATAGACTTCTTCTTCCGTCATCGGACGGATGGTCTCCATCGTCTGGGCGGCGTTCCACGGGCATTCTTCCCTCAGTCTGTCCATAATGTCGAGCAATTCTCCGAAGGCCGACAGCTTCTCTTCCCTTGTATGCATTGGAATAATTGTTAACTTTGCAGCGCAAATTTACAAAAATGGCTCAGAATACACTACTCGAAAAGGTACTTTCGCTTCAGGAGAAATTCACTGCCCTTCAGGAGCAGCTCGCAAGCCCCGAGGCGATGGCGGATATGAAGAAGTTCGTCCAGCTCAACAAAGACTACAAGGAGCTGGAGCCTATCATCAAGGCCGGTCTCGAATACAAGAAGACCCTTGACAACCTCGCATCTGCGAAGGACATCCTCCTCAATGAGAAGGATGAGGACCTGCGTGAGATGGCCCGCGAAGAGATTGCGGAGCTCGAACCGAAAATCCCTGAAATGGAGGCGAACATCAAGCTTCTGCTGATTCCTGCCGACCCCGACGACTCCAAGAACGCGATCGTCGAGATCCGCGGAGGCGCAGGTGGCGACGAAGCCGCTATCTTTGCAGGAGACCTTTTCCGTATGTATCAACACTTTGCTGAGTCGCGCGGGTGGAAGCTCGAGATTACTGACCAGGCTCCCGGCACCTCAGGCGGATACAAGCAGATAGTTTTCAAGCTCAGCTCCAATACCGAAGGCGTATATGGCGTCATGAAATATGAGTCGGGCGTACACCGCGTCCAGCGCGTGCCTCAGACCGAGACTCAGGGCCGCATCCAGACTTCGGCCGCATCGGTGGCAGTGTTCCCCGAGGCCGGCGAGTTCGATGTGGACCTCAAGTGGGAAGACATCAGGCTCGACCTTTTCTGCGCTTCGGGTCCCGGCGGACAGGGCGTCAACACTACTTACTCCGCAGTGCGCCTTACCCATATTCCTACGGGACTTGTGGTCCAGTGTCAGGAGGAGCGCTCACAGATCAAAAACAAGGAGCGCGCCTTTGAGGAGCTCCGTTCGCGACTCTACAATCTCGAGCATCAGAAGTATCTTGACGAGATCGCCAGCAAGCGCAAGACCATGGTTTCGACCGGCGACCGCAGCGCCAAGATCCGCACCTACAACTACCCCCAGGGCCGTGTGACCGACCACCGTATCAACTGGAGCATGTACAACCTCCCCGTCTTCATGGACGGAGATATCCAGGAGTGTATCGATCAGTTGCAGATTGCGGAAAACGCAGAAAGACTGAAGGAAGCCGGAGATTAAAAAAAGCGGGTCTGAAACCCGCTTTTTCTATTTAAGATCCACCATTTTGTCAAGTACCAGCTGAACGAGCTGCGCGACGCGCGGCTTGTAGTCTGTATTGGCGTCCTTGAGGTAGCGGTGGGCGATGGCGCAGCAGACCGTGACGGCTTCGTGGCCGAGCTGACGGGCCATGCCGGCGAGCACCGAGCCTTCCATCTCGAAATTGGTGATCTTCCAGTCGCCGTAGCGCCAGCTTTCGATGTCTTCGAGCATGGTGGGCATGGCGAGCTGCTGCCTCACTACGCGTCCCTGCGGGCCGTAGAAGCCGGGAGCCGCGATCGTCATGCCGCGAACGGTGGAGTCTGCGTAGTGGTCGATCATCTTCTGGGATGCATGGACGAAGTAGGGGGTGGGCAGTACCGACGGCCACTTCATGTGCTTCATGAACGACTCTTCCATCGCGCTGTCGGTGATGTTCTGACGGTTGGCATACCAGTTCATCACGCCGTCGAAGCCCACTGAGTAGTGGGAGAGGATGAAGGAGCCGAGCGGAATCTCGGGCTGGATGGCACCGCATGTGCCCAGACGGGTGATATACAGGGTTTTGTGTTCGGGCTTGACCTCGCGGGTTTCGAAGTCGATGTTGGCGAGGGCGTCGAGCTCCGTCATCACGATATCGATGTTGTCGGGACCGATGCCGTGTGAGAGCACGGTGATCCTTGTGCCTTTTTTAGTTCCGGTGATCCAAGCGAATTCGCGCGACTGACCCTCGCACTCGATCGAGTCCATAAGGGGCTTGAACATTGCGACGCGCCCGGGGTCGCCCACGAGGATGACTCGGTCGGCAAGCTGGTCGGGACGGATGTGGATGTGGAATGCGGATCCGTCTCCGTTGATTATCAGTTCAGATTCTGCAATCTTCATGGCTGTATTGTGTTATTTGTTTTTGCGTTTGGATGAGCGCAGGCGCGAGGAACTCCTGACTAGCAGCTCGTCGGCGTAGACGCCCCTCATGGCGAGGATGTCGAGCACGAGCGCGACGAAAGGAAGCACCGCGGTCCACCTGACCACATACTCCTGCGGGAGCTTGAAATAGCCTGCCACCAGCCAGACCTGAAGGGCCAGAAGGACTACCGCCGAGCCGCCTCCGAGCCTGATCTGCAGGCTGCGGTTCTTCCAGCCGAAGGCGGCAATCAGGGTTGCAAGCGCGGCGATGCCGGCGAGGATGGCGTAGGGGAGATATTCTGTGTATTTAAGAGCGTCTTCCGAGCCCGGTACACGGGCGAAATCTCCAAACAGAAGAACGGCCGAAAGTGCGGCCGCCAGAAAGAAGTAAAGTGTCTGTACTCTTTGCCACATAAGCGTTTAAGTTCTGGAATTGAAGCGGGTGAGAATGCCCTCTTCGTAGGTTTTGGACACGGGGATGGGATCGGTGTTTTCGAGCCCGAGATCGATTACATACGAGTCTTTGACCCGGGTAAGGGCCTCCACCTTGTTGAAATTCACAATGTATTTGCGGTGGCAGCGCATCAGGCCGCTGCCCGTGAAACTTTCCTCAATGGTCTTGAGACGGCAACGCAGCATATATTGCTTAAGCGCTCCGGAAGCATCCTGGTACCAGACTTTTATGTAGTTGTCGTCGGATTCTATGTAGTAGAGGTTGGCAAGGCTCACAACGAGCTTGAGCGAACCGGAATTGTCGTAAAGGGTTATACGCTCGTCTTTGGAGGGTACAGGAGCTTCGTCGGTGGCAATGGAGTTGAAACTCATGACCCTGATGGTGTTGTCGCGGTCTTCGAGAGCGTAGTAGAGCGCCGCAATAAGGTAGGGGACGCCGAGACTCAGGAAGCAGAACCAGAGGGCCGAAATGAAGAGCCTGAAAAACGTTATATCCTCTTCGAACGAGATGTTGCCGGAGGCGATTCCGTAACTGGTCAGACCGGCGTAAGCTATCGAAGCGAGAACGCCCTCCCCGGCGCACCACAATATGTAACCGGCATAGGTCAGCTGGTGTTTCTTGGACCAGACGAACATCAGCCTTTTCGAGGTCCCCAGGATAACGACCACGAGCACCATGTAGCCTATGGTGAGGTAGGTCGCGGGATTGGAGAATCCGAGCGAGAACCACACGAAGCGCAGGTAGGGAGAGATCATCAGGATGAAGACCAGTGAGAACAGCACCGCGAACACGACTGTCGAGGCCAGCTGATGCCGCCCAGTAAGGAAGTCGGGAATCTTGTCGCGTGATGCCATGGGTGCAAAGATAGTAAAAATTAGCTGACTATCTTGTCGGGAGATCCGATGATGCGCAGGATGCTGACAGGCCGCTGCGAGGCGGCTTCATTTTCGGGTTCGAGTTTCCGCGCACGGAGAAGGTCGTTCTTTTTCATGTAGTCCGAAAGCGCGGCGTGGCCTATCCCCATCGCCTTGAGGTAGCCAAGGCTGATGCTGCCCGAGGAGCCGGCGACCGCGAGCAGGAGGTGCGTCGAGAATATCTTGTCCGCTCCGGCCATGGTCGCTTCCACTATGCAGAGGTTGAGCGTGTTCTGCGCGCTGCGCGAAAAGGTCAGCCGGTCTGCCTCCGCGTATGCGATGCCGCTGGGGCGGAAAAGTCCGCCCTCGACCGTCCGCTTGAG
>CAMNNY010000098.1 GCA_946546175.1 uncultured Bacteroidales bacterium | reverse complement strand
CCTTAGTGGAGTCCGGCGGCGGGATGTTCGCAAGCGAATCGGCCCGGGCGATCGAGTCGGCAAGCGCTTTTGCCGCAGAGTCGAGAGGGGGCGTGAGGCTGTCGGCGGGCGAGTCGAGAGTGTCCGTCGGAGACATGGCCGTTCCCGGGCGGGAGTCGGGCCGTGTCAGCCCCGGTGCGGCTTCCTGTCGGGAGTCGGGGCGCGTCAGCCCCTGTGCCGATTCCGGACCTTCGCCGGGAGCGCCCTGGTCGGGAGCTCCGGCTCCTCCGGGCTTTGCCCCGATCCTGCTTCCGCGCCCTGCCTTCATCTGCTCCTTCTTCTCGGCGGCTTCCTGCGCCTTTCTGGCGGCTTCTTCTGCGGCCTTGCGGCGCAGCTCTCCTACCGCATCCGACATGATCTCGGCAAGTCTGGTCTCGGCTTCCTTGAATTCGTTCGCAGGGATATCGCATTTGCGAAGGGTGTAGTAAATGATGGTGTCTGCACCCGTGTAGATCGTATCTTTGTAATTGGAGTCTTCGTCGGCTATCGCGACGGCGGCCTCATTGATGAGGGTGACTTTTGCCAGAGAGTCCTCATAGAGAAGGTACTTGGAGACGGCGGAGGTGTGGTGGGCGCTGTCCTGCATCTGGACGTTGCCCCGGAGTTCCACATTGCTGATGGCGCGGTAGAAGTAGAGCGTGTCGCTCCATGTTTCCTGGTCCCTGGAGGTAGCATGGACCTTGCCGTTGAAGAAGAAGGTTTCACGCTTCCTGTTGTACCAGCCGCGGCTTGCGGAGAGCATGTTGTCGTCTTTCCAGAAGTCGATGTAGGAGTTGAAAGAGGCGCGTTCGAGGTCGGTGCGGTAGTGCAGCGATTCGGTCTTGATGAATACCGAGTCGGTGAACATGTTGACCTCGTGAGTGAAGGTGAAAAGGCTGGCTTTGGAGTCGTATGTGCCGTCGATACTTTCGATGATCTGGCCGTCTTTGTCTTTCATCGCGGCTCCGCCCGAGAAGACGGCGACACTGTCTTTGGTGTTGTAGTCGAGATTACGGGTCCGCAGGGTGTTGTTCTCCTTGTCGACAAGCTGCACGACGCTGCCTCTGAACTCGGCGAGATTCCTGTCTACATAGTAGTCGAGAGTCTGGCTGGAGAGCACAGTCCCTTCCTGCATCAGTTTTACATGGCCGATTGCGTTGATGATATTGTCGGCCACGCGCCACAAGGCGGTGTCGCAGATGAGGTAGGTATCGTTGTGGAGGAAGGTGGCATCAACGGCCTTGCGGTAGGCCTTGCCGTTTTCGTCGGTGATTATCTGGACGGATTTGGCTTTGACGAGCTTGACCATGTCGCCGCGCTGTCCGGCTCCCGGCCGGGCAGTGGCACTGACAAGGGCGAGCACGATGCCCGCAGCCAGTAAGAGACCTGCTATTTTCTTATCTTTTCCGCCCATCCTTTGCGGGAGAACTCACAGTTGCTGAACATAGGGTCGATTACTATGTGGGTTTCAGCGATCTTTTTTTCGATGAAATTGTTGATGGCCTCCATCTGTTTGGCATGTTCGACGCTCGAGTAGAGATCGTTGTAGTCGGTCTCGAAAGAGGCAGTGTGGGCAGGGACAATCTTGTCGAGCCTGATAATCTTGTAGACTACGTTGCCGCGTCCTTCATTGTCGGTCGACTCGACGGGCTCGGAGATCTGTCCGGGTTCGAGGTTGCGGACTACGCTCCAATCGGCCGGCTTGATCTGGTCCTTGTCGAAGTAAGCCGAACCGGTATTGGGGTCGGCCATCTGACCTCCGTTGGTACGAGAAGCCTTGTCCTGGCTGTACAGGCGTGCGGCATTCTCGAATGTGAGGCTGGTCGTATCGATGAGGACCTTGATGCTGTCGAGCTTTGCAAATGCCTTTTCCCTGTCCTCAGAGGTGTATTTGGGCTTGATGAGGATATGGCGGGCATTGAACATGTCGCCCTTTTTGTCGATGATCTGGATGAGGTGGTATCCGTCGGGAGTCTCGACGGTATTGGATACCATTCCCACCTTGAGCGACATCGCGGCGTCGGAGAATTCCGGCCAGAAGATAGTTTTCGATGCCATTCCGAGTTCGCCGCCGCGCTTGGCGGATTCGGTGTCGTCGGAGTAGAGGCGGGCGAGGGTGGAGAATTTTTCACCTGCCATGATCCTTTCGCGCAGTTCGAGGAGTTTCTCTTTTGCCTCCATCTTGGCGGCCTCCACGTCGGGATACACGCATATCTGGCTCATCTGATACTTTTCCGCGATCATCGGGAGGTCGGCGGAATCGGTAGTGTCTGCGAACTGTTTGACGTCGTGGGGAGTGATTTCCGGGATTTTCTTGGCAATTTCCTGCTGCTCCTGCTGGGTCAGCGACATCTCTTCGAACTGTCTGTTCCACTCCTGACGGAGTTTGTACAGGGGCTTGCCGAAATACTCTTCGACCTTGTCGTCACCTCCGAGGGCTGTTCGGATTTCGTCGACGTGCTGATTGAGCTGGGCGCCCACCATCTCTTTGTTGACGGTGAGTGAATCGACCCTCGCCTGCATCAGCAGGAGCTTGGTCTGAAGGATTGATTCGAGTATCTCGCAGCGCATGTTGCGGTCGGAAGCATAGCCTCGTGCCCTCATCGTCTGGACCTCCTGCTCGAGGTCGGAGAGTGTGACAAATTCGCCGCCGATAACGGCAACGGTCTTGTCGATCAGACCGTTATATGTCTGGGCATAGGCGGAAGTCCCCGGTAAGAAGAGCGAGAGGGCGAGACTGACTCCGCCGATTATAGTGCCCCGAAGGGCTGCCTCAAATGATATTATCATCTTGTCATCAATAAATTACAAATTGACCGTCGTCGGAGGCTCCTTTAAGCAGGCTTTGTTCCAAAGCGATCAGAAGATCGTGTTTTCTTCCGCTGAGAATGTACTCGCGGATGCGGTCGGTGCAGAAATCGAACGGGGCTGTTCCGCTGCGCCGGATTTCCCTTACGTAGGCGGCCTTGATGTCCGAAACGTCTCCTGATTCGAAGACTATATAGGACTGGCTCATCTTGGCGAGCATCTGTCCGTAGTCTATTCCGAATTCCCTCGCGAGGACGGCTGCATCAATCCATTCGTCGGTTTTGTCGAAGTAGCGGATGGCGTGTTTGTCTGCAAGGCGGTAGAATTCGTCGAGGTCTTTGGGCTTACTCGAAGACATCAGCCTTATGATATGGTCTTTCCCTTCTACGTTTTTGTAGATGTCGAGGTACCGGACTTTCATTATCGGTCTTTCGAGGGTGAACAGATTCTTATGTTTGTCGTAGAAGTCCTGCATCTGCGACTCTGTGACGAGCGTGTCCAGCCTGTCGCTTACGAAGCGCTGCTCATAGCGGAAGCGCAGAAGGTCGCGCCTGTAGGCTTCAAGTTCGGAGCTGACGTCGCGCTCGGCCTTCGAGAGCTGGGTCTGGGCCATGTCGCTGAAGATGATGTCCGTCGCCCAGGAGTTGATGTATTGCAATGCAAGATTGGTCGAATCGGCAGGGGAGACCCCTTCCGGAATATATTCGCTCACTTTCGACAGATAGAGCTTGTGGCGCCCGACACGGGCCACCACCTTGTCGTCATGGATGAACGACTGAATGGAGTTGCAGCCGCACAGCGCCTGCCCGGCCAGAAGCAGCGCAACCCCAATCTTGATTATATGTAGATTTCTCATCAAAATTCTCTTTGTCAGTCGTAACCCACAAATATAACAAATTGCGCTCTCAACTGCAAACCTTCGCCCCTTCCCCGCGAATTGTCCCGGCCGCCCAGCCGCGCCCCGCGCGGCGCTATCTCGCGCTTTCTCCTTTGGGGCGTTTAAAGTGCACAAGGTGGAACTTAAAGGCAGGGATCTTGCGCGCCAAAACACGCTGTAATGCCGTTTAGCGCCCAAGGTCCCCCACCTTCGATTCCACCTTGTGCACTTCCGGTGAGGACTTATCCACTAAAACCACCGCAGAGGGCCGTATTTCT
>CAMNNY010000097.1 GCA_946546175.1 uncultured Bacteroidales bacterium | reverse complement strand
GCGGACCTCCTCGAGCCATACGCGCTTGGCATCGCTCAGGAACTCAACCTCGGGGTGGTTCTTGCGGATTGCGGCAGCGGCATTCTCGCAGGAAGCGCGGCGCTTGTTATAAGCCGACGATGCGAGCTCATGCTTGACGCAGGAGTCGATCAGCACCAGCTTGTAGCCGGCAGCCTCAGGATCGAACGGGAAGTATTTGTATTCGAGTGTCTTGCAGTTGAGACGGATGAGGCAGCCCTTCTTGCCGAAGCAGGAGGCGAACTGGTCCATGATTCCGCACTTCACGCCGCAGTAGTTATGCTCGGTGCTCTGGCCAATCTTGGCAAGCTCGAACTTGTCGATGCCATTGTCGTTGAGATCGTTGATTGCGAAGGCAAAGCAACTCTCAAGAGCGGCCGAAGACGAGAGGCCTGCGCCGAGAGGAACGTCGCCGGCGAAGACAGTGTCGAAGCCTGCGACCTTGCCGCCGCGCTTGATGGTCTCACGGCATACGCCGAAGATGTAGCAAGCCCACTGCTGCTTGGGTTTATCCTCTTCGCGAAGACCGAACTCGACCATCTCGTTGTAGTCGAGCGAGAACGCGCGGACCTTATCGGTACCGTTGAGCTTGATCTGGGCCATGAGGCCTTTGTCAATGGCACCCGGGAACACATATCCGCCATTGTAGTCGGTATGCTCGCCGATAAGATTGATACGGCCTGCGCTCGCATAGAGCGAACCGCCTTCTCCAAAGAGAGTCTTGAATTTGTTCTGGATTTTCTGTTTCATATCGAAAGATTGGTTTTAGTTTCGTATCGTAAGACAAATATACAAAAATTTGGACTACTCCCCTCTCGGCGGGGGGAAGTAGTCGAATTTTTGCGCCGGCAGGGGGGTGCGCCAGGGAGAGCGCGCCAGGAGAAGGCTCCCGAGGAATACACCGACGCCGAAAGGGCGCGCGCCGGGCGGAGACGAAAAAAGCCGCCGGAGAATCCGACGGCTTTTTGAGTTCTGACCAGAGAGCGGCTACTAGAAGTAGCGAGCCCTGTTGTCTACGACTCCTGCTGCCTCCTGCATGATAGGGAGGATCATCTGCGAGGAGTACTGGGCCTTCTGGGAAGCGAAGTTCTTGGCATCGTCTTCGGTGTAGAACTGGCCGGCTTCGCGACGGTCTACGCTGAAAACATAGACTGCGTTCTGTCCCTCGACGGGACCGCTGACAGCACCGATCTCGGCCTTGAGGATAGCTCCGAGAAGAGCGGGCTCAACGACACCTGCACTCATAGGCGAGAAGCTGATGTCCTTACGCTCGGAAACTGCTACGCCGTTAGCTTCGGCAAGAGCCTCGAGCGAGCCGGCGGATGCGAGAGACTCGGCAACCTGAGCGGCCTTGTTGGCATTGCGCTTCTGGGTATAGAGGATGTTCTGGATCTGAGGAGATACGGTGGCGAGCTCGGCATAGCCATCCTTGCGGACTTCCTTCACAGCAACGACGAAGAAGAAGTTGTTGTTGACGGTGATAATGCCGGATGCTTTGCCCTTCTTGGCGTCGAATACCCAACGGGTGACTTCCTTGGCCTGGTCTACAGAGCCGAAGGTAGAGGTGCTCTCAAGCACGCGGTTCTGCCTGTGGGAGTAAACCGACAGGGAGTCGACGGCCTTGAGGTAACCCTCGTAGGTACCGTTTGTAAGGGTTGCGAACTTGTTAGCCTCATTGTAGAATCCGTTGAAGGTCTCCTTGCTGGCGATGACAGCCTTCTCAAGGATTGCAACCTGCTTCTTGGCGACGGGCTTGGTGGTCTTGGTCACCACTACGACATGGCTGCCGTACTGGGTCCTGATCACATAAGGCCTGCCTACGCGGGCGGTGATAACGGACTCGAAGCCCGGGATCATGTAGCTCTGGGTCATCCAGCCGATGTTGCCGAGTTCGCCGTCTGCGGCGGAACCCTGATCAGCGGAGAACTCTGCCACGAGGGCGCCGAAGCGTGCGGGGGTCTTGGCGAGGACGGCTGCAAGGCTGTCTGCCCTCTGAGCAGCACCGGTTCCCTGAAGAAGGATATGCTTCACATAAACCGAATCAGGAACATTGGCGCTTGCCATCACACGTGCGGAGAAGAAGCTGTCGCCTTCCTTGACGACAGGGGAGATTCCGCTCTTGCCGGAGAAGACGAAGTTGTCGATTTCGGAAGATACGGTTGCGAGTTCGCCCTTCTTGTACCAACGGTCGGAATAGGACCTGTCGGAGTTCTTGAGAAGGAAGTTCTTGAGGTTGTCGGTTTTAGCAAACTCGTCCAGGGCTTGGTTCATAGACTTCTCGGTTGCGGCCACATCCGAATCGGAGGGCTTGACCTCGAAGAGTACGTACTCGATGTCGCGGCTGGCCTTCTGCTTGTACTCTTCCTTGTGGGCGTTGTAGTATGCCTTTATCTCCTTAGCGGAAACATTGACGGTAGTGTCGGTAGCATAGCCGTAAGGGATGGTCACGAGCTTGATGTCAGCGGTGGTGTTGCCTTCCTTCACCGCCTCGGCGAGGGTCAGAGGGCTCTCGATGGAGGTCTGGGTGAACAGAGAAGCATACTTACTGTAGAACTGCTGGGTGCGGATAGTCTGCTTGAGGTAGTTCCAGTAGAGGGCGAGGGTCTCGTCAGACTCAGCCTGGCGGTTGATCTCGCGGACACGGTCCACGGAGAAGGTTCCGTCTTCAGCGGCGAACAGAGGGTTCTGCTCGATGATGGGGCTGATGTGGTTGCCTGCGATGAGGTCTGCAACCTCGGCGTCGCTCACCTTGATACCTGCGGCCTCACAGTTCTTGAAGAACATGAAGCGGTCGAGAAGCGACTGCCATGCGGCATTGCGGATCTGCTCGTGGGCCTGCTCGGTGCGGGCAGACGATCCGGTTGTGATCTCGTTGATGGTGGTGAAGGTGTTCACCTCTGCGGTGAAGTCTTCGTAGGAGATACCTGTACCGTTGATCTCACCGACATTCTGCGGCCTTCCGAACAGATTCATCAGGTCGTCCATAGGGGCGATGAAGTACAGGAGTGAAAGCGCAATGATCACGGAGATTACGACTCCGAACTTTGTGCGCATCTTTTGAAGTACTGCCATATAATAGTTTCTTTAAAATTATCGGTAATGGGGTGCGAAGTTAATAAATTTTTTCGTCATTTGAGCAATGGCCCAATGAAGTTGACGGAATCTATCTTCACTACCGTCGAATCCGACTGCGAATAGCCGTAGCTGTCGAACGGACGGAGAAGGATGGCGTTACGCGCACGGTCGTCGGAGCGCATGCCGTAGCCCTGCATCATTCCGTCTTCGGAATACAGCTTCACATAGGCGTCTGTGTAGATTTCTTCCTTCTTGCGGTCCCAGTAGAGGGTATCTGTTTCCATCGTCTCCTTCTTGATGACGTTGGACACCACGACATTGCCTGTCGCCTCCCACAGTTCGCCGGAAGATTTCTTGCCGGGGGCTATGTGCTTGGCCCGGTCGGCCATGATGATGGTTTCCAGTAGGCCTTCTTCGGTATAACCGTAGACCTGGAGCCCGTTGGGGAACAGATCGTAGTCGAGGGTATCCGTGACAAACTTGAGCATCACTGCGGCCTCGAAACGCTGACCTACCAGTCCGTTCTTGGTATTGACGGCAAACATGTCGTTAACCACCTGAATGGGAGTTTCGGACAGGTTTATCTTGTCTGCTTCCTTGAGTTTACCCCCGCACCCGAGTACGACAAAAGCAACCGCAGCGACTGCGGTTGCCTTGATCGTGGTATGAGATACAGACCTCAAATTACTTCTGGGTCTTCACCGTTGTTGTCTCGCGGAATCCTCCGCAGCTGACGGTGTAAGAGTCGCCGTCCTTCACATCATACATGAACGCGTCGGCGGCGGTAGGATAGTACTGACGGAACTGTGCAATCATCTTGCCTGCCTCCTCGGCAAGGGATGCGTCGGCACGACGTGCCCTCTCGAGGTAGTCGACTGCGACCCAGTAAGGAGCGCGGACTGCAATTTCGTTGCCTTCGCAGCGGACCGAACCCCAGATGGTAGCAAGAAGCATGTAGTTCTTGGCCTTGAGTTCGCTGACTTCGGTCAGCTGGACCGACTTCTTGGCCGATGCCTCAGCGAGCAGAGGGCGTCCGGACTTGAAGCAGTAGACTGCAAGTTCATAGTAAAGGTCTGAATCTGCTTCCTGGTCAGTTTCTTCGGAAGCGATAGACTCTTCAAGGTACTTGATAGCCAGGTCGACCTTGCCCTGAGCCGCGTTGAGCTGATAGAGCATCTTTGCGGAAGCGGCATTGGGGTTGGCGTTGTACATGGTGGTCGCGGCGTTCACGAACAGGGTGTTGTCCATACAGTCTTCAGCAGAAGACATGATCTTCACCACCTTGGTTGCGAACTCTGCGTCCGAAGGATTCTGCTCGAACTTAGGACCGAAGAGAGAGATGATCTTGTCGCAGTCGGCGAGTTTGCTTGCAACGAAAAGATTCTCGAGGTCGGCGCGGACCTTCTCATTAGACTCCTTCTCTGTGTCGTTCTTAGGGGTTGCAGAGTCGAGGAGCTCGGAGTTGCGCTCGTAGACGTTGATAACCTCTTCCTCGTCAATCATGCCGATCTTGCAGAGCTCGATAGCGGCGTTGAGGTTGAACAGATACAGGCTGGCCTTGGTCTCGTCCCAGTTGGAATCGATAATCTCGTTGAGGCCCTCGTAGAGGCGCTTGTTGTCGTCCTTGATGTAGTTCGCCATATCGAGACCCTTGTTGTTGCGTGCCGTGACGGCATACTTGGGATAGTTCGCGATACGTATGTCGTGAATCATCATCAGGGAGTCTATAAGCTGCTCCTTATAGACAGGATTCTTCGAATTCTTGGAGATGAGCTTGCGCATAAGCGAAGTGCCGTCCACAAGCATGGTCTGGTTGGCCGTAGGAGGGCACAGCCTGAACGCCTCGCGCCAGTTGGGGGTGGCGGATTCGTAGTTCTTCTGCTTGTAGTACTCCTTGTAATAAGAAAGGTACTTGATACACTCGGCGCTGTCTGCACCATACTTACCCTGGGCGAATACACTTACAGAACCCAGAGTGGCGATAGCCAGAAATGCTAAAATCAGTTTTTTCATATCTTTCATCACGTTTGTTTATTCATACCTTGGCTGCTGGAACCACACGTCGAAGAGATTGAATCCGAGGCTGAACCCCACGTATGTTTCACTGACCATATTGTTTTTCAAAGATCCCCTCTGTCCAAAATCCATACCAATCGTCAGACCGTTGTTCCAGCGGAAGACCGGAAGGGTGACTCCGAGGGTGATTCCGCGCGAATAAACCGGGTTCCCGGTATAGTTGAAATACTCCTGCGTGAAATACACTCCTGCACGGTAAGCGATGAGTTTGTGGTAATAGCGGATATCGCCAGGATTGGGGATATACTCGACTCCTGCCCTGAGAGACTGCGATACTCCGGAGGTGAAAAGCGGGCCTGAAGCTCCGTTCACGCCAAAACCGGTAATGCCTTCGAATCCGCTGCGGGTCCAGTCGGAACGTGTATAGTCCACTTCCGCCCTGAACTTGTTGCCATAGACGAGGCTGAGACCGACTCCGGCTTCTCCGGCGAGGAATGCCCTTGTGGACAGGTTGGAAAGCGTGTCGACCGATGAGTATTTGGATGACTCGCCGCTTGTGACGCTGTTGTCGATGAAACCGCCGAGCTTTGCGTCGAGCGAGTAAACGGCGCCGAATCCGAAGGTAAGCTTGTCCCCTACCGGCTGCTCGTACTGCAGTCCGAACTTGGCGGTATTGGCGCTCAGCGACATTTCAGAAACTTTGGAAATCCCCAGGGCGGCGGCATCGGAGATTGTCTCTGTGTAGGTCTTCTTGATATTGCCGAAATAGTGGATGAACTCCGCACCGAGGGAGACTCTGTCGAAGAGCTCGACTCCTACCGTTCCATAGACCTGATAGATGCTGCCAAGACCGGTGTATGAGTGGGAAATGTTACCTACAGTTGCGATCGCCCGGGGGTTGGTGTCGTAGTAGCCGAAATCGTAGCCGGTCGCGCTGTAGGGCTTGATGCCGATCATCATCGCTCCGTCTGCCGCCTTTGAGTAGAAGATCGGGAACGAAACGAGGAAATTGTTGATATTGAACAGGTTGTTGGCAGACTTACGGCCGTCTTGACTCAGGATCTTGTTGGTCTCGTAGATAGAGAAATCCGACATGAAAGCAAGGGAGTCTCTTGCAGTGACCGCCGCCGGGTTGAGGACGTTGACGAAGCGGTGGTTGCGCGAGGCGATTCCTACTCCGCCCATAGTCTTGTTGTAGGCTGTTCCGGGCATCGAAAGGTCGCCGATACCGTAGACGGAATAAGGCGTGAATCCTGCATACGAACCTCCGTCTTCAGCTAAGAGCGAAAAGGAGGAAAGCACCAGCGCGGCGAGTGCAAAAAGTATGTGAAGTCTGTTACCTGCTTTCATAATCTTCTGATATGGCGGCAAGGCCCATAAGCACCAGATTCGAGACTACGAATATGGAGTTTTTGGTCTGACCGGCAAAATAACTGGCGTCGCCCCCCGTGAACACTGCCACGCTGCCGGGCGCGCCTGCGATGTATCCGTCTACCTCAAACACTATGCCTGAAATTACTCCGGCCTCGATACTTGAAGACTCGGAAGTGCCGGCAGAAGGGGCCGAAGCTGGGGTGTCTACCAGCGGAAGGTTGCGCGAGTAACGGTTGAGGGCCTTGAAGCGGGTCCGGCAGCCCAGCGAAAGGTTTCCGCCGAGGTAGGAGCCGTCGGCCGCAACCGAATCGATCGAAAGCACTGTTCCGAAGTCGAACACCAGGCAGGGCTTACCCTTGAAAAGCTCCCTCGCGGCTATGATGGACGCCGCGCGCGACGGCGAGATGTACTCGGGAAGCCCATAGGCACGGAGGATTGCGGGGTGGGCGCGGTCGATGAGGACAAGCTGCCCGCAGCGGGCTTCGATCTCCTTTATGTCTTCTTCGGGTATATCCCTGATAGAGGCGAGCACGAGCACTTCGGGCTTTTCCTTGGCGAGAAGGGTCCCAAGAAGGAATCCGCGGAGTTTTTCTCCCTGGTAACGGACCGTCTTGCCGAGGGTTCTTCCTTCAGCCCAGGCCGCCTTGAGCGCCGTATTGCCAATTTCTATCAGCAGGTTTGCCATCTTCCTAATAAGTCAAGCCGACAAATTTAATAATTATTGCAACTTCTTCAAAGTCCGAAGTGCTGCTTCCGTCGAATCTATTCCCCTTGTGATAATTTTGAGTTTTCCTTCCGTCTGCTTGAGAGTGAACGGAGAGTCGTTTCCGATCTTCACGAGAAGCGAATTGAAACGGTCGCTCTTGAAGAACGGCGAAAGGGCGTTGGAGATAAAGAAGCAGATAAACATTCCGTTCTTGATAATAACCTTCTCGAATCCCATCGTCGAGGCGAGATTGCGGATCTTGACCACGTTGAAGAGGTTGTCGACCTCGGCGGGAGTCTCGCCGAAACGGTCGCATAGCTGAGAATGAAAGCGGTCGATCTCCTTTTCCGTCCGCATCGAGTCGAGCTGCTTGTAGATCCTGACCTTCTCGGCGGTAATCTCGAGGTAGTCATCGGGAATGAAGGCGGGCTGGTCGGTTTCGATCGTGCAGTCGGTCCTGAATGCGGCCTCGCTGCGTGATATCTGCTGACCGGTCTCTATGCCGAGCTCCTCCATCGCCTCGGAGAGTATCTTCTGATATGTCTCATAGCCCATATCCATGATGAATCCGCTCTGCTCGGCGCCAAGGAGGTTACCCGCCCCGCGGATATCGAGATCCTGCATGGCGATGTTGAACCCGCTTCCGAGGTCGGAGAATTCTTCGATGGCCTTGAGCCTCTTGCGGGCGTCGTCGGAGATCGAGACCAGCGGGGGCACCACAAG
>CAMNNY010000096.1 GCA_946546175.1 uncultured Bacteroidales bacterium | reverse complement strand
GCACACCTTGCACAAAAGCGGTGGATTAGGGGGCGCTACCATGACTCGTGCGCAATCATATTTCGGGTTCGAGAGTGCTACCATCACTCCTACGCGATTAGCAAGCTGCGGGCGGGAGTGTCCGCGGGGCTCGGTGGTTTCGTAGGTTTTCGGCAGTTGCCGCGCCGGCCTGACGAGTGCGACAGGCTTGCCAAGATCGACCGGTCCAGCGGGAACGAGCGATCTACCAGGGTAACTGCCAAAAACCTCCGCTCCCGCCGACCGGAATTCCTTGCCCGGGCGCAAGGCCCTCGCGCCACTCGCGCGGAACTGGGAAAGAGGTGCGGAGGGCGTTCCATACGCGAGGGCTTCGCAGGGCGAAGCGGTGAGGGGGCAGAGTAGTACAAATATTTATCAGAAGATCGCCGGTCGGAGCCGGCGATGACAAGAGGGGCCAGGAATCACAGATGGATCCGGGGGGTGATGGGAGAGAGAAAACAAAAAGGGCAGGCCGAAGATGGTCTGCCCTTCTGGAAGAATTATACTCTAAACCGAGACGGGATTACTTATTGAATTTGCCAAGGCGGCAGGTAACCGTGACGGTCTCCTTCTCAAAGAGAGGAATTCCGTGTGACTCGGACTTGAACTGAGGATACATCACGAAATCGTAGCCGGGATTTGCCTCAAGCACCTCATAGATTGCGATGGACTGAGCATGGGTGTTGAGAACAGAGCCGAGGATGCCGGTGTGGGCGCTCTTATCGTTGAAAAGGTGTTCGAAATCGATACCGAAAATGTACGTCACGGAAACTTCTGCGGTTACAGGCTCTGAAAGAGTGTAATCGGCGGGGGTAAGTTTGACAAGCACATTAGGCTCCTTCATCGAACGGTAGTAGGAGCTACAGCTGGTAGCCATAAGGCAGACTGCTGCGAGGAGTGCAAATAATAATTTTTTCATAAAGTGATAATAATAAATAGTTATTTCTGTCTACAGAATATTTGAATCGGGCAGCCGGTGAGGTTGAAGTGGCTGCGGAGCTGGTTCTCAAGGAAACGCTTGTAGGGATCCTTGATGTACTGCGGGAGGTTGCAGAAGAACGCGAAGGAGGGGAAGCGCGTCGGGAGCTGGGTGATGTACTTGATCTTGATGTACTTACCCTTGGTGCTCGGCGGAGGGGTCTCCTCGATGATCGGGAGCAGTTCTTCGTTGAGACGCGCAGTGGGGATCTTACGGGAGTAGTTGTCGTAGACTATGGCAACGGCGTCGAGCACGTCGGAGATGCGCTGCATCTTCACGACCGAGGTGAAGATGATCGGGACGTCGGTGAAGGGAGCGATGCGCTCGCGAAGCGACTGCTCGTACTGCTTGAGGGTATTGCTGTCCTTTATGAAGAGGTCCCACTTGTTGACGACCAGCACGCAGCCCTTGCGGTTCTTGAGAATCAGGTTGAAGATGTTCATGTCCTGGGCCTCCATGCCGGTAGTGGCATCGATCATCATCACACAGACGTCGGAGTGCTCGATGGCGCGGATGGAGCGCATGACAGAGTAGAACTCGAGGTCTTCGTGGACCTTTGCCTTACGGCGGATGCCGGCGGTGTCGACGAGCATGAACTCGTGGCCGAACTTGTTGTAGTAGGTCTCGATGGAGTCGCGGGTAGTGCCGGCGACGGGGGTTACGATATTGCGCTCAGTTCCGAGCAGGGCGTTGGTTATCGAGGACTTGCCGACGTTGGGCTTGCCCACGATGGCGATACGCGGGAGGTCCTTGTAGGGGTCTTCCGTCTCCACTTCTTCGGGAAGGACGCGCACGATCTCGTCGAGAAGGTCGCCGGTGCCGGAACCGTTGGCAGCGGAGATGCTCCAGATTTCGCCAAGACCGAGAGAGTAGAACTGGTAGGCGTCGAACATCTTCTCGCCGCTATCGACCTTGTTGACGCAGAGCACCACCGGTTTCTTCGAGCGGCGCAGCACATCGGCGATCTCGGCATCGTAGTCGGTCACGCCGGTAGCGGCCTCAACCATGAACAGGATCACGTCAGCCTCGCCTATAGCGATCTGGACCTGCTCGCGGATGGCGCTCTCGAACACGTCGTCGGAGTTGGTGGTATAGCCGCCGGTATCCACGACAGAGAACTCTCTGCCGCACCATTCGCTGCGTCCGTAGTGGCGGTCACGGGTTACGCCGGCGGTGTCGTCGACTATCGCCTGGCGCATCCCGACGAGGCGGTTGAAAAGGGTACTCTTGCCGACATTGGGCCGGCCAACAATAGCTACTAAACTCATAGGCTGGAGGAGGAAGATCCCCGATCGGGTCGGGGATGACTGGATGAAGGTCGGGGATGACTGGATGAAGGTCGGGGATGACTGTTATAAAGCTGGCAGCCTTCGCAGGCTTCCGTGTAGTTGCCATCGCAGGCCGACTTGCGGCCGTGGAGTTCGGCGTCGACATCCTTGAAGCAGCGGATTCCACGTTTTTGCATCTCGGGGTTGGAGCCCACGTCGTACTTTGGGAACTCGCCGTCCTTCTTCAGAAGGAAGACGAACATCCCGAGGACTCCGAGGCCCAGGACTATGGCCGCTGCGAGGAAGGTTGTCATCTTTCGAATTCGGGGCTGATGGCTTCGTAGTTATAGACTTTGTCGATGATGGACGCGAAGGTCGGCGCCATCGACAGGATCCTGATCTTGGGATCGCCGGCAAGCTCCGGATGGGGAATGGTATCCGTGATGAAAACCTCGCACAGTGCGGAATCGTGGATGCGCTGAACCGCTTCGCCGCTGAGCATGCCGTGGGTGGCGCAAGCACGAACGCTGAGGGCTCCCATGGACATGAGCACATCGGCCACCTTACAGAGGGTACCGGCAGTGTCGATCATATCGTCGATGATAACGATGTTCTTGCCCTCGACCTCGCCGATTGCGGTGATGCTGCCGACGACATTTGCCTTCACGCGTATCTTGTGGCATATGATCATCGGAGTGCCGAGCGACTTGGCGTAGAGGTGGGCACGTTTGGCACCGCCCATGTCGGGAGCGGCAATCGCGAGCTCGGGCAGGTTCATCTGGCGAAGCATGGGCAGGAACACCCATGAACCGGACACATGGTCGACCGGGATATCGAAGAAGCCCTGGATCTGGTCTGCATGGAGGTCGCAGGTCATCACGCGGTCGGCTCCGGCAGCGGTAAGGAGGTTGGCGACCAACTTGGCACCGATAGAAACGCGCGGGCGATCCTTACGGTCCTGGCGGGCCCATCCGAAATACGGTATGACTGCAACTACGGTGTCGGCAGAAGCCCTCTTGGCGGCATCGATAGCGAGCAGCAGCTCCATGAGGTTGTCTGCCGGCGGGATGGTAGACTGGATGATGTAGACCGAGGCACCGCGCACGCTCTCTTCGAACTGCGGCTGGAACTCGCCGTCGCTGAAACGGGCCACCGTCATATCGCCGATATGGTAAGGGCCTTCGTTGTCGGGACGGTCGATCTTGTTGATTTCCTCAATGACCTTGCACGCGAAGTCTTTCGAGGCATCGCATGCGAACAACTCCATTCTGTGATTGTGTTGCATTGTCAGACAGTTTTCAAAATGTTATCTATATAGTCTAGAATCTGTTCGCGGCCGGCACCGGACTGGGCGGAGCTCTCAAACATGGGAGGGAGCTCTTCCCACTCTTCCGACAGGATCTGCTTATCCTTCTCTATCTGGGCCTTAAGTACATTGGGACCGGATTTGTCGCCTTTCGTGAAGATTATGCCGAAGGGGATGCCGTGCTCCCCGAGCTCATGGATGAAATCGAGGTCGATACGGCCTATGTCGTGGCGGCTGTCGACCAGCACGAAAAGCATCACCAGCTCCTCGCTGCCCATGATATAGTCGTTAATGACGGCTTTGAGTTCGTCCCTTCCCTTCTGGCCCATCTTGGCATAGCCGTAGCCGGGAAGGTCGACCAGATACCACTGGTCGTTGATAAGGAAATGGTTGACGAGTTTGGTCTTGCCGGGGGTGGACGAGGTCATGGCCAGACGGCCGCTGCGGCACAGCATGTTGATCAGGCTGCTCTTACCGACATTGCTCCTGCCGATAAACGCAAACTCCGGCAGTTTCCTCTGCGGCTTGCCAGCCACTCTGGTACTGCTTCCTGCAAATGTTGCGCTGCTGATTTTCATAAACCCTAACCGAAGGCAAATATAGCAATTTTCCTCGGCTGGCGCAATAGGAAAGTGCTTCTGTTAATTCTTGGGATAGCGAATGGTGAAGCAGGCGCCGCCGAGGTTGAAACTGCGGGAGTACTCGATAGTGGCCCCACAGCGCTCGAGTATGCTGCGGCAGATTGAGAGACCCAGGCCGCTGCCGCTGCTCTTTGTGGTGAACTTGGGAGTAAAGAGTTTGGGCTGATTCTCCTCGTCCACACCCGGGCCGTTGTCCTCGAAGACCATTTCGTAGTAATCAGGGTCGGAACCATTGCGCAGAGACACGAGCACCTTTGCACCCTGAACACCCTCGCAAGCCTGAACGGCATTATTCAAAAGATTGACAAACACACGCACGAGTTGGGGGCGCGGCCCCTTCACGACTACACCAGGTAGCCCCAGATACTCGAAATCCACTCCCGGACGGGTATCGTACATATCGACTTCGTCGTGGAGAAGCTCGTCGAGCTTAATCTCCACAGGCTCCTCGGAATACAGTTTTGCGAAATCCGAGAACTGGTTGGCCGTCTCAGTGAGCACGTCGATATGGTCCAAGAGGATCACTGCCATATCATCGAACTTAGACTGCCAGCTGGGGTCGCCGTTAGCCTTGAGGCGCTGGATGCGCTGGATCTGAAGACGCATCGGCGTGAGCGGGTTCTTGATCTCGTGGGCGACATTGCGGGCCATCTCGCTCCATGCCTTGTCGCGCTCGGCCTGAGCCAGCGCCTTGGTCGAAGCGGTCAGGTCGGAGACCATGCGGTTGTAGGACTGCACGAGCGAGGATATCTCGTCCTGGCGGTCGTAGGAAATGTACTCCAACCGGTCTACTCCGCCGGCTTCCATCTTGCGGCTCATCTCGGAAATAGGCTTGAAGGTCTTGTCGACCACATAAGAGATGAGAGCAAGCGACACCAGCATCAGGATGAGGAACACGATTACGATACTGATGGTATGGGTCGCGGCATCGAGCTGGAAGTCGTAGTTGCTCTCCATATAGGGCGAGGAGAAGATCGCGACAATCGCGCCGTCAGCGCCCATGACCGGAGCGTACATGGTATAGATGCTGCGGGTCCCGTACTTCTCGCGCTGGATGAAATT
>CAMNNY010000095.1 GCA_946546175.1 uncultured Bacteroidales bacterium | reverse complement strand
CTCAAGCGACTACCTGCATACCCAAATGCGTCGGTAGTGTGAGCGGACCTTCACTATCTTGCCGTTGATGAGGCGCCAATGCGCCTTCACCTTGACAAGTTTGGGAGCTTCAAACTCTAAGTCGAAGTTCACCGTCAACTCAATTATCTTTTTCACTGAAAACAATTTGTAAAGAATTGGAAGATATGGAGGAGGGTGTAGCTTTACTCCATCGGCCCCTTTAAAGACGGTGAAAGGCATTTCAGTTGGGTCTGAAATGCCTTTTTGTTCTCTTTACAAATGACTGCCATGGGCAGTCTGTTTTCTGTGATGTTGCAAAGGTAATACTTTTTCCTAAAACTCCAAACTAATAATATTCGCGGCGGTTGGGAAAGGGGGAAGTTTGTAACCCCCGAAGAATTGGAAGAATTTTGGGGAAAGCGAAGACGATTATGCCTTGGGCTATGGAGCTATCACAGAAAAAGATTTTAAAAAAGGGTCAGGACTACATGAACTAATAGAAAACGGGGATAGACTTTGGGAAAGCCACGCTGAGAAAAAGAAAGAAGCTCACGGCTGCATCTATATCGACGGTAATCCCCACCTCGTTAATAGCAAAGAGGACATACAAACACTTCTTAATAATCTATAATAAACGCGCCTTGCTATCGCGTCGACAGCCCAAGATCCTCGTACATTCTCATTTGGGGGTAGCTACAGATCACCAATGTGGTATTCGTGAAGGCTTCGTTATTTTATTTGACCCGTATGTCCTGGATTGCGGCGCCGCAGGGCCTTTATACGCAGTCATTCCTTATAGAAAACTGAGGGGCTTGTTGTGTATCTTTTATGAAAGAAATGTCTCTTTCGTAGAAAAGATTTTTTTCAGAAACGTATTCCCTTTCTTACTGTAAAAGATGTCGTTACCTATTCAGCTCCTCGAGCCTCAGTAGCGCCTCCTTTCTCTCGACTCCGCCAGCGTAACCGGTGAGCTGCCCGTGGGACCCGATTACTCTGTGACAGGGAATTATGATGGAGATGGGGTTGCGGGAGATGGCGCTGCCTACGGCTTGGGCAGACATGGTTGGGATGCCCTTTCCCCTCGCGAGGATAGCGGCGATTTCTCCGTAGGTGGTAGTTCGGCCGAACGGGATGGTGAGCAGGAGTTCCCAGACGCTTCGTTGGAATGGAGTGCCGCTCGGGCTCAGCGGTGGAGTGAAGTCTGGGATGTGGCCAGCGAAGTAGAGGTCGAGCCAGTGGCAGGCTTGTCCGAAGACGGGGAGTTGATGGTCCGTGGGGGCTTGGGATATGGACTCAGGTATGTGATTCTGCCCTTCGAACCAGAGGCCGGTCAGCGATGTCCCGTCGCTCGCGAGGATGATGGGGCCGAGAGGAGAGGGATAGGAGCTGGTGAAGAGCATGGTCATTACAAAGATAGAGATTCTTTACATGCTGTAAACTTTTCCTTTACAATAACCTGCTCGCGGACTTTAGCCCTCCTCATTCATCTTCTTCTCAATCTTATTGAGAGTGTCGAAGAAGCGCCAGGTGGCGACCGCGGGGCCCATCAGGAGAATGCCGAAGATGTTCCAGCCGAACATGTGCCACCAGGAGGTGTATGGGCCTTCGATGCCGAGGGAGATGGCCTTGGCCTTGAGCTCTTCGGCGATTCGTGCCATCCAGATCAGCGGGTAAATGAACAATGTCGGAATGCCGAGAAGGTATGCGACCCAATAACGCTGGGTCCTGCGCCCGAGGATGTAGTCCAACTCATCCTGCAGTCCGCTCAGCGGCATATAAAATAGGAAGAAGAACCCGGCTGTAAAGAAGTCGATGAACCCGAACCAGAAGCCCGGCCTGTTTGTGTGCTTGAACTTCATCTTTTCGTGATTTGTCAAAAATACTAATAATCTGTGTAATGTCCTAACTCTCTGATTGTCAATAATTTCTCATCTTGACGGGCGTTGTTTTATGGGGTATCTTTGCGAGAAAAAAACTAAAATATGGAGAACTCAACAAAAATAACCGCTGGAGGAGAAATCGTTATTTATCAAACTCCAGATGGCAATACAATTATAGATGTGACCTTAGATAAAGAAACCGTATGGCTTACCCAGTCACAGATGTCATCCTTGTTTAAGAAAGATCAGTCGGACATAGCGCGGCATATAAAAAACGCTCTTGCCGAAGGAGAGATCGATGAGAGTAATATGCAAATAATGCATAATACTTTTTCAAAATATCGTCCAACCAGAGTCTACAACCTTGATGTTATCATATCAGTGGGTTACCGTGTACATAGTCAGGAGGGGGTTGTTTTTAGAAAATGGGCTACGTCAATTCTCAAAGAATACCTCATAAAAGGTTATGCTATTAATCCACGCTTTGAGCAACTTGAAAGGAGGGTGGCTAAAACTGAAGAGAAGATAGATTTCTTTGTCAAGCTGTGACCGCTAAAATCCCAACTTTTGGGGATTGACCGCCGGGATAGGATTGTCGAATTTTGTGGAAGAAATACTTAATGATATGAAGACAGTACTCAAAGTTATCCTTCTGGAGATTGCCTATCTGCTTACTTTCATTCTTGGTTCCACCACCGGCCTTATTCATCCGGCCTGCTATGCCTACGTAGGAGCCCTTCTGCCGCTGCTTTTCGCGCCAATTTACCTTCGAACCTGCACCCTCGTCAGGGGTTTCGGAGCGGCTGCGATTCTGAATGGTTTCATCCTGGTCGTAGGCCTGATAGCAGGGGAGGCGGATGTGCCTTGCATCATCGGAATGGTCGCGCTGGCGGCCCTGGCCGAACTCATAAGATTTTGGTATAAGTACGACTCCCCGAAGAGCATCCGCTGGAGTTTTGTACCGTTCGCTCTGTCTTTCTTCGCTTACACCTCCCATTGGTGGTTCGACACCGAAGGCTCGCTCGTCGCGGCAGTTGAAGAGATGCGTCCCGGCTATGACCAGCTGATGATTCCCGTCATCGAGAATGTCCCGATGCTGATCGTCGCGATTGTCCTGGCTATCCCCGTCTCAATCCTTTCGATGCGCCTCGCCGAGTCTCTCCTCCGCCCTGGGAGATAGAAAGAAAGACTTGCCGTGTGGCCTATGGCGTGAAGCTGTTTATGTCGATACTAACCAAGCCCTCCGGTGATGAGGTGAGGATAATCCTGTAGACCCCATCATGCCCATTAAAGGCGGAGATGGAATGGAGGTTGGCCTTGCTCTCACCCGGATTGCAGATCTCGAACATTCCAGCTGCATCGCCGGTGAGGACTGTCTCGTCGGTGATTGCAATAGGAGTTTTTTTATTCCAAGCCAGGTCGCTGTAGAATTCCAATCTGACATCTCCGGCACCCTGAGCGTCGGTTGTCAGGTAGGCAGTTGTCTGGAAGGTAGTAGACGAGGTGGCGGGCATAGTGAGGTAATAAGGCGCCTCGCGTGTGTAGTAGTCCGAGTCGTACCAGGAGATAGTGGCGCAGGCGTGCAGACACTGGACTTTCCCGTTTCCGAGTACATAGAGGCAGTTGGGGTAGGTGAGTGTGTTGTTGTAGACCCAGAAATAGTTTGCAGTGCGACCGTCGAACTCGTTGTAATATTCGAGTGTCCAGGTACCGCTCTCGCGGATGAAGGTGAGATTCTCTCCGTCGACATAATCGAAGAAGTCACGGTTGTAACTCTCGGAGAGGCTTCCCAGTCCTATGATGTTGACATTTTGTCCCTTGGTAAAGTCGAAAGAGCCGCTGTAGCACTTCTTGGTTGAGTTGTAAGTCAGTTTAGTGCCGTTTACGGTGATGGGAATCGGAATGGTGCCCAGGTTGAGCAGTTTGGAGCGCTTAAATTCAGCGGCCGCAGAGCTGGACAGGTAGGTTATGACTTTGTCGGAGGAATCGTAGAAGGTAATCGTGAATCCGGCCGTGATGTTTCCGGGCAGGACGCTGAACCAGTATGTACCCGAGTCGAGATCGTCTGCTGCGTTTGTCAGCTTGATAACCTTGGAAGGATTGGCAACGGATGTAACGGAAGGGGTACCGGAAGTATTGTTGATGGTTATGTCTCCTGCCAGCGTCTCGTCGTCGTTGCCTTTGATAGTGATGTATTTACATCCTGTGACCTGCTGAGGTATGCGGAATGCGGCGACTGCCAGGACATTTTTAAACGCGAAGTGGTTGGCTTCGCTGGTTGCTACTGCAATATTCAGCCCTTCTGTAAGCTGGCCGTTGTTAAGGGGCTGTACAGACGGGAGGGTAGTTGTAAATACCGCTCCGTCGCTGGTGGCGCCTGCGTTGTAGGGGTAAAGGGCATAGTAGGTGGTAACCGTGGCGGCGCTGCCGGAGAAACTTGTGGTTTCCCCTGTGTTGGCGGCCGTGAATACACGGTTGGCCGTTCCGTCAAAGACACTGATGGTGTTGCCGGCAACCCAGTTGACGAGGTAACCTGGATTTCCGTCTCCAATGTCAGAGGTCCAGTCTATTGTAGTTTTGGATGGTTGCGCTGTCTCGCAGGAGGCGGTGAATATAATATCGGTAGTAGTTGCAGGAGTCTCTACTGTTGTGTTTCCCTTTTCACAGGCTATCGCGAGGAGAAGGAGGGCTGTCGCGCCCAATAAAAGTCTTGTTCTCATAGGGCTATTACATCCAACCTCCGGAGTATATTTCTTCTACAATTGGTTCGTTGGTGCTGTCTTGCTGCGAAGCAATCAGGCACAATCCGGTGTTGGTTTCTATCAACACAACATCCGCTTCAGGGGTAATGTACTCTTGTGTCATATTTGATTATATGCAGTTAATCGGTTAAATATAAGGATAATAATTGGATATGACTCTTATTGATTATCTCCCCACTCAAAATTCTCCTTCCCGGCCTCGATCGGCTTGTCGATATACTTGCGGACGGAATGCCGCTCCTTAATTGCTTCCAGTAATGTCATAACTGCTAAATTATTCCACCTTGTCGGCTACGGGGCGGATATTGTTGCCGTCATAGCGGAAGGTGTAGACGAGGAAGTAGTAGGTCGGGTAGAAGTGGAACTTCGAGGCCAGGTCTGGAAGTTCGGTATCCACATTCGAGGTCCAGTAGCCTCCGAGCTTGCCCGGATCATCGAGCATATAGGTGTTGAACGCGCCGCCCGCCGGGAGGAAGATGCTCTTGCCGCTCGGGCCGGTAATCTGATAGCCTCCAACCTCCTCGATGGTGGTCCATTCCCACTCGCATTTATTGATCAGCTCAGTCCAATCGTCCCTGGTCGGGATGTGCCAGGTCTCTCCGAGCAGCACGAACGCCGCATCGTCTTCGGGCTCAAGAATAAGGATATTGTCCGGCTCCGGACTGTCCGGCCCTGCCCAGTAAGACGGAACATCCACGGGGCAGTACTTGGTGACCGCACCGTCTCGCAGGAAGAACGGATTAGAGTTCCAGAAAAATCCATCGGGCGCATAATCCTTCCACACCAGCGGATCCAGCGTCTCATAACACGGCTCCAGCGCTCCCCATGAATAAAAATCTCCAACCTCCTCCGGCTTACTCGCCCCCAGGTTGCAGTTCCTCCAGAGCACGCTCAGCCCAAGGTCCACGGCGGGGCCGTTCTCCGGTTCGGGATCGGTGCCAGGGTCGGTGCCCGGATCAGTTCCAGGATCGGTTCCGGGGTCAGTTCCGGGGTCAGTTCCGGGATCTGTGCCGAGATCTGTGCCGGGGTCAGTTCCGGGTCCCGGTTCCGGGTCGATGTGTATAGGGGTGTTTATATCCGGTGAGGGATCCTGCTGCGGATCCTCGGTACAAGCAACAAAAAGAAAAGCGAACAGCGCAATCGCCGCGACGAATAGTTTACGGTTCATAGTCTTTGTGTGATTTCATGTGTTCTTCCAACAAAGTTACTAAAAATCCCTTTATCTCGCCGCAGCACGCGAAACTTCCTACTACTCTGCGGAAATTCCCGCAGAGTAGTTCTTTTTCCCCTTCCGCGGATGTCTCTGCCCTTATTTGCGGAAGGTGTGATTAATTATTGCTGTAAGAATATGGCAAATCTTCGGGCTTGGTGCCTCGAGAAAGGTTGGGAGAGTCGCTCAGGGTGAAGTCCAGCCGTGCACCACCAGTGAGTTCGTTGTGGCGAAGGTAATTTCGGGTAACGCGCCGGCCATTGATTCTGAAGTTGTCGACGTAGGGAGTCCGGGCGATTTCGTCTGAATCACCTGCAGAGGCGCGGCAGCTTCCCTTCACTCCGGCACGCACGACCAGATTCCCTCCGGGAAGATGAACAGTAGCTTTTCGGAACAGCGGGGTGCCCAGGGCGTATTCGGTGCTGGTCGGACATACAGGATAGAAGCCCAAGGCGGAGAATACGTACCAGGCAGAGGTCTGGCCGTTGTCTTCGTCTCCACAATAGCCGTCTGGTGCCGGGGTGTAGAATTTCTCCATAACTTCGCGGATGCGGGCCTGGGCCTTCCACGGAGAACCGCACCAGTTATACAGATAAAGCAGGTGCTGGATGGGTTGGTTGCCGTGGGCGTAATTGCCCATGTTCATAATCTGCATCTCGCGTATTTCGTGGATAGTGAATCCGTAGTAGCTGTTATCGAAATCAGGAGGCGTCGAGAAGACGCCGTCAAGCTTGGCCTCAAATGCTTCTTTTCCGCCCATAAGGCCCATCAGGCCTGCAGGATCATGGAATACTGACCAGGTATAATGCAGCGAGTTGCCTTCCGTGAAATCTCCGCCCCACTTCAGGGGATTGAATTCGGCAGGGAAACTGCCGTCGGCATTGCGCCCGCCCATAAGGCCGTAGTCTTCGCGGAACAACTTTCTGTAGTTCTGTGATGCTTTCTCGTAAGGAGTGAGTTCTTCTTCGGATTTGCCGAGGTCCTTGCCGAGCTGCCAGATGCACCAGTCGTCATAGGCATATTCGAGGGTGCGTGCGGCACTCTCGTTGATCCCCACATCGCAAGGGACATAACCGAGTTCGTCGTAGTATTCGTAGCCAAGGCGGCCTGAAGCATCCACGGTCGGGTGTACGGAGTGAGCGCCACTCACGAGCGCGTCCCAGAGGGTTTCGATGTCGTAATCTCCCCGGATCCCCTTGAGCCAGGCTTCAGCGACGACCGAAGCGCTGTTGTTCCCTATCATACAGCCGCGATGGCCGGGGCTGGACCACTCAGGGATGAAACCGCTCTCCAGGTAGTGGTTCATGAATCCCTCCTGCATCTTTGATGCCATCTCAGGGTAGACAAGGTCTGTCAGGGAGAACTGCGAGCGGAAGGTGTCCCAGAGGCCGGTGTCCGTGAACAGATAGCCGTCATGGACCTTGCCGTCATGAGGGCTGTAATGCACTCGCCTGCCCTCTGCCGTAATTTCGCTGAAGTCGCGTGGGAACAGAACCGAACGGTACAGGCAGGAGTAGAAGGTCCGCAAATGGTCGATATTGCCATCTTCTATCTCGATGCGCGAAAGGACTTCGTTCCAGCGCTCGCGACCGTCGGCGCAGAGCCTGTCGAAATCACCGTCGCCGAGCTCCAGGAGGTTGGTCAGGGCCTGTTCATGGCTGATGAACGAGGCTGCCACCCTAAGACCTACTTTCTGGCCTTTCGATGTCGGGAACCCGACTATGGCATAGGCCCTGCCATGCTCGTCGACCTGTTTGACCGATGAGAACGGCGTGTCGCACTCGACCACGAAGTACAGCGCGAAGTTGTCGGCTACTCCTCCGGTATTGATGGTGCTCACGCCGCTTATCGTGCTGCCGCTTATGGTGCATTTGCTGCCGGCAAAACCATCCACTACGAGGTATGAGGTCTCGCGCTCTGGATATGTGATCCTGAAAGCGGCTGCACGCTCGGTAGGGGTGATTTCAATATAGGTGTCGTGATCTGCGAGATATACTCCATAATAGTATGGCTTGGCTGCCTCTGTCTTGTGGGAAAACCAGCTTGCACGGGCGTCTTCATCCCATACAGCACCGGTCGTGACCGGCATCAGGCTGAACTGGCCGTAGTCATTCATCCACGGGCTTGGCTGATGGGTCATCTTGAAGCCGCGGATCTTGTCTTCTGTATACACGTAGGCCCAGCCGTCTCCCATCCTGCCCGTTTGCGGGGTCCAGAAATGAGTGCCCCAGGGCATCGCTATCGCCGGATATGTATTGCCGGTCGAAAGCGAATGTTTCGACTGGGTGCCGACGAGTGTGGAGACGTAGTCTACTGGCTGCAGCATCTTGCCCTCGGGCCGGGAGCAGGAGACGAGCCATAGAAGCAGGGGCAGGAGTATAAGTCTTGGTTTCATAATTCGATTGAGTTGAGAAGCTCGAGCTTGCCGTCGTCGATGATTTTGAGAATCAGTTCGCCGAAAAGGGTGTTCTGCCAGGCGAACCATTCGCGCGTGAAGTTGTAAGGGTTGTCCTTGTGGAAACTCTCGTGTATGAAACCGGTGTTTGCATCGGTTTTCATAAGGGTCTCAACGCACCAGCGGATTTCCTCGTCATCGGTTGAGGTGAAAGCCTTCATCAGGATGCTCATCGGCCAGATCATATCGTAGCCGATGTGAGGGCCGCCTATGCCTTCGGCGGCCGAACCCCGGAAGAAGTAAGGGTTGTCCTCGCTCCAGACGAACTGTCTGGTATTCTTGTAGATGCGGTCTTTTGCTGGGACGTCGCCAAGATATGGGAGCGCGAGAAGCGACGGCACGTTGGCATCGTCCATGAGGAAGCGGTTGCCGAAACCGTCCACTTCGTAGGCGTAGATCTTTCCGTACTTGGGATGCTTGTAAACTGCGTATTTCCTGAGCGCACCTGC
The DNA here is from genome assembly GCA_946546175.1 of uncultured Bacteroidales bacterium. Lineage (GTDB taxonomy): Bacteria > Bacteroidota > Bacteroidia > Bacteroidales > UBA932 > Cryptobacteroides. Next base: position 6,146 of record CAMNNY010000095.1, on the reverse strand, counting down.
GACTTCGTCGGCCAGGGCACGGCAGTCGGAAGCGAACTGCTTCCGGCCGTTGACCGTCTCCAGAATCTCGGCAGCCTTGCGAAGTGAGCTGACAGCAAAAAAGTTCGACGGCACCAGAAACTCGAAAGTGGTCGCATCGTCCGACGGGCGGAACGAGGATGCGATCAAGCCGACCGGCTTGACAGGCTGGCCAAGGCCATTACACGCCTTCGTGTCGAGCTGGCGGTCGGTGACCCTCGTAAAAGTGTATGGTCCATGACCATCCTTGCGCTGCTGTTCGCGGAATGTCGTATAGACCTTGCGCATGGCTTCGAGCCAGGTGGCGTCGAATACAGATTCGTCGCCGGTGACCTTCCAGTACTCGTACGCCAGGCGGATCACGTAGCAAGGCGAATCAATCTCCCATTTGCGCTCGTGCAGGTTCGGGTCCATCCTGGTGTTGTCGGTCATCCAGCCGGTGCCGGCAGGGCCGTCGTTGAAGGCATTTGCATAAGGGTCTATGCAGAGGAGGCTGAGCTGGCAGCGCACAGTGCCTTCGAGCATCTCCCTCAGGTGCTCGTCTTGCCCGGCGAGCCGGAGATATGGCCAGACCTGGGCCCCCGAGTCGCGCAGCCACATGGCGTGGATGTCTCCAGTGTAGACAAAAGTACGTGGATTGCCGTTTTCGTCCTTGCCGAAATGCACGGTAGTATCGAGGGTGTTCGGGAAACAGTTCTCGAACATCCAGCGCAACTTGGGGTTGGTGAGCTGAGAAGTGACCTCGGCGATCTTGGCTTCCACTGCTTCGGACACGAAAAGGCGGTCAGCCACTGCGGGCCGGCGCGAAACAAAGTCCTGGGCTCCGGCATAAAGTGGAGACAGGAGAAGGAAAAGCAGTAATATGCGTTTCATAAAAGTTTTCATGGAATGTCGACTTCGACAATATCGGAGTAGTTCCACCTGCGGGTGCCGCTGCCACGGGGCGTGTCGTAGTTGATGCGCGCGGCTGCGCGGATGAAGACTTTCTGTCCGGAGAGTATCGTTCCGTTCGACTTGACCGTAACATTGGTTCCCAGAAGGTCTTCGAACGACGATCCTTCATAAGAGACGGAACTTGACCACCTTGAGTCGCGGGCGCGGTAACCGACTGTAGATGAGTAGCTGACAAAAAGCTGCACGTCTGTCACATTGGCATACGATTCCTTCCAGTCACCGGATTTCCCGATGGCGGCCTTGAGCTCCTCGCGCGATGTGGCACGGGTTACTTTCACGCGGGCCGTAATCTTGCCGGCACTGACCTGAGGGGAGCCGACGAACTCGACATTGAGGAAAGGCTGAACTGCGAAGTTCACTTCCTTTTCGCCTTTGAGGTGGATGTTGACACTTTCGTCTTTCATGACAGTGCCTTCGGCGTTCTCGATTACGACAGGCACGAAAGGTCCGTCGATGCGGATGTTGTAGTCTGCTTCGAAAAGACGGGCGTTGCGGAAGGTCCCGTCAGGCTTGCAGTAGAAGTCCAGAGGAGTTACGTTGCCCTCCCAGCTGGTCTCGATAAGGCGGACGCGAATGCCTTCGGAGCCCTGGTCGGTCAGCACGGGCGCTCCTGTCTTGGAATCCACGACGCTTCCGTAGAGAACCTCCGAAGGGGCGTCGTAATTGTCCAACTCAAACAGTTCGCATGAGACCGCACACACCGTGAGCAAAATCATACATATAGGAAGTGTAAATCTTTTCATAATATGCTATCTGTTTGGCTGTTGATCAATATACGCACTTTTCGAGACTTCTCCGCCGGGGATGGCGAAATAATAGTCTATCGTGTCATAAAGAAACTCTTTTTCGCGTGCGAACTGCCAGTTTGCATCGAAGAAGAACTTCTTGTCCACTGAACTGTAGAAAGGATAGAGTCCCCGGAGACGATATCCGGCAGTATTCCCAATGCAGCTGTAATTTCGCTCTTCGCCCCAGAAGCCTGAACGCGCTTCGTAGTGCTGGACTCGCCAGCGGCGGACATCCCACTTCGACTTGTGCTCGAAGGCAAGCTCCTTGCGGCGCTCGCGGCGAACGATGTTGCGGCTGTCGATGTCTGCCTTCAGCGGCTGGGTGAGGGCATCGGCTCCCGCGCGTTCCCTGATGTCCGTGATTGCCTGCGTCGCCACTGCGAGCATGTCGTCGCCTTCAACCGGGCATGCGGCACCTGCGAGTGAAAGTTCGACCCCTGCCTCGGCGGCTGCGAGGAGCACGTCGGCATAGCGCATGAGGATCCATGGTTGCTCGCTCTTGCCCTCGCCGTGCAGGAACGCAGGATCGGGATTGAGCCACTTGCGCAGGTAGAATCCGGACAGATTGGCCTCGTTGCTCGAGCCGTCGCCGGCGTAGAACGGGCCGTTCGCACCGGAAGCGTTCATCTTCACTCCATCGACTTCGACCTGGACCTGCATCGATCCCGAGTAGGGGCTCATAACGAGTCTGCCGTCAGAGAATGCGCTGCTGTTCTGGTAGAAGTTCGAGGTGGCGCGTTCGTATGAATAGTCGTCCCACAGAGGAGAGATCGGAGTGCTTCCTGTATAGATGCCCGTGTAGAGCTCGATTTCCTCTTCGCGGAACTTGTCGCCGGGAAGGATGACGTATGCACGCAGACGAGGCTCCGCGTTTTCGAAGAAATCCATCGTGTTGTCGTATTCCAGATAATGTCCGCTGGTGGGGGAGCTTCCGTCGGTAACTCTTATGGTTCCGTCTGCATAGCGGTCGAATCCGTCAAACAGTTCCACGAAGTCGAGGGTAGGGCAGCTGCCCGAGCAGAGAGGATAACGGAAAATGTAAGGAGAGCAGTAAGCGTCGATCGAGTGGGTGTACGAAGGGTAAGAATACTTGCGGATCAGGATTGCCTCCTTGTTGGAAGTCACGTCGCTGAACAGGTCTACCATATTCTTGTACTGCGCTTCGCGGTCGCCGTCTTTCCATGCGTTCTTGTAGAGGCTGTAGCGGCCCGAATCCATCACGGCGCGGGCTGCCTTGTATGCTTCGGAGAAGTAGCGGATGCTGGCTGCCTGCCAGGTGCTCTCGTCGAAGCCGATGACCCTGACACCTGTCTTTTCGCCAAGACCTGTAAGTCGCCCGGGAACGGTCTCGTTGTACTTGGCGACAGAGCCGGCATAAAGCATCGCCTCTGCCTTGTAGGCGAGGGCTGCGTAACGGTTTGCGTATCCGTCGACTGACCCGGTTTCAGGGAGAAGCTGCGCGGCCATGTCGAAATCCGCACAGATCTGATTCCATGTCTCCTCCTCACTCGCGCGCGGAACCTCGAGTTTGTCGGCATCGTTCGGATATGCGATCGTATGGGTTACGAGCGGAATACCGCCGAAGCGGCGTGCCATCTGGTAGAAGGCCATTGCGCGGGCGAAGTATCCCGTTCCGATGTATTCGTTGAGAGCGATCTCCGAGAATGCGCCGCTGTGCTCCGGCATGGTCTCGATAAGATGGTTTGCATAGTAGATGAGCTTGAAAGCCTCGCCCCAGTACGGGGTGCTTTCGCCGCGGAAGGTCTGGCAGACTCCATCGCGGTTGACTGCCTCACCGCAGCCGTCGATGCCGGGGGCGTTGAGCCAGCCGCTATAATCGAAGCCCCACTCCGCCATGTACTTGAAATCTTCCCAAGGCATGAGGCTGTAGATCTTTGCCATGTAGATCTCGACACCGTTCTCCGAGTTGAGAAGCTCGTCGTCGGTGACGATGTTTTTCGGAGGAAGATAGAGATTGATGCATGAACTCAGCAAGAGGCTGGAAGCTGCTATGATAAAGCCGTATTTTTTCATCTTTCGCTCCTCCTAAAAATTTAAGTTGAGACCTACCGTGACCGTCTTGTTGAGAGGGTACATCCTTCCGTAGTCGGAATCCGGGTGCTCCGGATCGACGTATTTCAAACCGGTCAGAGTGAAAATGTTGTAAGCGTTGGCGAAGATCCTCAGGCTCGTGTCCCTGAGTCCGAAATCCTGCAACGTGTAACCAAGTTCGATGCTCTTCAGGCGCAGATAACTTGTGCTGACTCTGTTGAAGGAAGAGTTCTTCAGAGGTGAGTGGCCTGTAAAGGCATGATCCCCGCTCACCCAGGCGAGAGTCTGGTCGTAAGGATTGACCATCTCGGCCGCAGGGTGCCAGCGGTCCAGATAAAGGTCGAGCGCACCGCCCCCGAAGGTGCCCCAAATCGAGTACAGAGGCTCGTCATACATATAAGAACCGAGGGCGGAACCCTGGAACAGGATGCTGAAGTCAAAGTTTTTCCAGCTTCCGTCGAAGGAGAGCGAGTAGTTCATCCAAGGAGTCTGGTCGAAAGCGTATGGATGCTCGTCCAGGCCGTTGATTTCGCCGTCTTCGTTCCAGTCGACGTATTTATAATCTCCGGGAAGCAGATTGTTCTCCTTGTACTGTCCGTATGCCCAGATATCTTCCCAGCCGGTGAACCTGCCTGCGCTTTCGTATCCGAACTGGATGCCCTGATAACGGTTCGTGAGATTGTCGTTGCGCCAGCGGTCGTAGCTGTTTCCATAAGGACCCTGGCCGAGAGCCGTGAGATATTTCTGGCGGGTGATTGTGGCGATACCCTTCACTGCGTAACGGAAGTCTCCGATCTTGTTGCGGTGGCTGAGTTCGAGTTCGAGTCCAAGGTTCATGTCGGAGTTGAGGTTCTCCACCGGAGCGGAGTTGCCGACGACGGTCGGAAGGGAAGAGGAATTGCGTGCGAAGATACCGGTCCTCGTGCGCGTGAAGTAATCGAAGGTGAACCCGAATAATCCGTCCCAGGCCTCGAAGTCGACACCCACATTGAAAGAATGGGAGGTGAGCCAGGAGATTTTGGTGTTGGGAAGCGATGAGGCGTCGGCTCCTTTCACCACGCTGCCGTCGAACAGATATGCGCCGGCATAGCCGTTGTAGCTGCCCTGGGTCGGGTTGTGCGCTCCGGCGGGATAGGTGTAACCTGTAATCCACTGATAGTTGAGGCCGCTGTCGTCGCCGAGCGTGCCGTAGCTGATCCTGAACTTGAACTGGTTGATGAACGACAGGAAGGAAAGATCCTTGAACCATGGTTCCTGCGAGATGCGCCAGCCTGCGGAGATTGAAGGGAAAAATCCCCATTCATATCCGGGTGCGAACTTGGAAGAGCCGTCGTAGCGGAACTGACCTTCAAGCAGATAACGCTCGTCGTAAGAGTAGTTGAGGCGTCCGATGAAAGACTGGTAAGCCAGGTCGTAGAATGAGCCTATGTTGCTGTCGATGCCGACGAAGGTCGACTCGACGTTGTCCTTGAGGGCGGTGAAATACGGAGAACTGAAGATGAGGTCGCCGTAGAAGTAGTAATTGTCGCCGGTCCTGCGCTGAACCTCCATGCCGAGCATGGCCCCGACTTCGTGTTTGTCGAAGGTGCGCTCGTAGTTGAGCAGTATCTGGGCCATCATCTGCTGTTTGGTATAGTTCTGGCGCGTAAGCCTGTCGGTGTGGTCGGCGTATGCCTTAGCGAGATACTCTCCCGTCAGTTCGTTCTTAGCATAGAGGTTGTAGGACTTGCGGAAGGCCTCGTTGTCGTCCAGGCGGAAATCGAAGCTGCCCATGCCCTTGAGCGAAAGGCCCTTCAGGAAATCTGTGAGAGTGCCGAGGTCATATTCCAGCGAGATGGAAGACTGGAACTGTTTCTGCCTGTATTTCTTGTATCCGGACACCTCGGAGCTCATCATGGCGACGGTGTTCTGTTCGAGATCGAGACCTTCGTAGTTGAGCATCGTCCGCCCTTCGTCTGCGTAAGCAGGGAAGAGGACGCCCTGTTTCCATAGGTTTCGGATAAGGGTCACTGCGTCAGAATCAGGAGTGTTCCTTTCGTCGGCAAGACCGCTGATGTTCAGGTTCATCTTGAGACCTTGGACCAGTTCTGCCGTGATGTTCGAGCGTAGATTGTATTTGTTGTAATTAAGGTCTCCGCTCTTGAAGAAGCTCTGCTGATATTGATATCCCATGCTGACATAGTACTGGAACTTCCCGGTGCCTCCGGAGATGCTTATGTCGTGCTGGCTCTGAGGAGCCCAGCTGGAAAATACAAGAGAGTTCCAATCCTCTGCCGTGCGGGAGCCGTTCCGGTAGAGGTCCATGTAGTCCCGGGTGAAGGCGATGGTTCCGGT
>CAMNNY010000094.1 GCA_946546175.1 uncultured Bacteroidales bacterium | reverse complement strand
CCCTCGTTGAGATACATTATATGGTAGTAGGCCTTTTCTTCAAGCCGGCTGCCGAGCACCAATTTCTCGAAAAGTTCCGGCGAAGTGGACATCAGGAACTTCCCGTCGGGCCGATAGAGAGAGATATCGGAACCGGTGTTGTCGCCCACCCTGCGGATCAGGTCGAGGGTCTGGCGGGAGAAAAGAGGGTCGGCCGAAGTGTAAGAACGCAGCCCCGCCTGAAGCATCGTACGGATGGAGTTGGTCTTATCCGACATCATCGTTCGGGCATTGGACTCGTTGCGTCCGATCACGAAAGTGATACTGAAAGTCACCAGCACGGCCATCGTAACGGTAAGCGAGACAGTAGCGAGGATCGTTATAGTTCTCTTGAAGGAGTTCTTCCCTTGGAACACTTTGTCCTTGGATTTCTCTGCGAAGAAGCCGGTAAGGGCAAAGAAGACAAGCGCCACCAAGGCAAGTGCAAGCAGGTTGGAGTCGACGCTGTTGTACTGGCGCGAAATCAGTATAAGCTCGTCGTCAGAGACCTGATTGACGAAATGGAGGTAGCCGTGGTCGACGTAGTTGGTCTCGCGGATTTTACGGAAGCCCTCCATACGCTCCTCTGTGAGCCTTGTAGGGTAAGCGTACGAGCCTTTGAGATAAAGCCTGTCACGTCCCTTGTACTTGGCGTAGGAATAGCGCGAAGGAATCTCGTCGGAACGGTCGCCTAGACCGAGCACCGACGAAATAGAGCGTGACGTCTCCTCTTCTTTGGGCTCTATGATGACATAGAGCATGTTCTGACTCTGGTCTTCGAGATAGTATTGGAACACGCCTACGTAGCGGCTCCGCATACCGGGCTGAGGGGCATAGAGGAAACGCGAATTGCGGTCGATGCGGGTACCGCTCTCCAGAGCAAGCCCGTCGGAGTCTCCTCCGATCTGCACCCTGACGTAGTAGTTGGAAAGGACCCTGAAAAGGTAATTGTCAGCGATGTGGTCGGCAGCAAGTTTGTTGTTTTCTTCGGAGTCGGACGCACGCCGGATGGTCTCGTCGGAGGCAATCAGGGGCTCTATCTTCTTGAGATGCTCCTCAAGGGCGTTGTCACGGTCGTTAGCCAGGTTCTCTGCCCACGAAGAGACGATCATCTGCTCCCTTTCGAACCCCATAGACGTAGTCACCAGCACCAGGTAGAGCGCAAGCACAATCGACCATGCGAGCCTGCCGGGGACCGACATCGGCTTGATATCACGTCTTAGAAGCGAACTGACCACCGGCCGCATAAGACCGGCGAAAAGCATCGTCGAAAGAAGAATAAGAAGGAAGCTCGCCATCACCACGGCCGACTGCCATGTGAAGAGGTCGAGTTTGGTAAGATCAATGCAGATGTGGGTGTAGACAAATACCTTGAAGAGTTCGATGTAGGCAAAAAAGAAGATACCCGCTATCAGCAGCACATCCAGGCAGCAAGCCAGAATTACCGGCACTTTCCTTCGGAACTTCGACCAGAGGTCTTCTCTCGCCATATAAAGGCACAAACCTACCAGAAACGTCACCGTATTGATGACCATTATGATCGCTATCTGGCTGAGTTCGCCCTCGGTAAGAGGGAAAAACCTGGAAAGGACGGCCGTCACCGCAATTATGACTCCGCCCGATATCAGCGCATTCCTCAGCCGGGGCGACTCCCCGGGCGAAAGGAATAGCCCCAGGAGCATAAACATAAAGGCAACCCATGCTACATGGGTCGGGAGTTTGCTCCGCACGGGAAGCGACTCAAAGACAATCTTGAAGACCGGCTGTCCGTGGTAAGAGACTGGAGAACCGTCCTGAGTATGGAGGTTGCGTATCGAATACCCTTCGGGGACTCTGATACGCTCGTTGCCGTCGAGTTTCAGACCAACCACTACCGAGACCAGTCCTTTATCTGCCCTCCTCACGAGATAACTGTCCTGGGCGGACAGTTTCATATAGGTATAATATGAATTGAGGTCGACGAACGGGGTCTGGATGATACCCCTGCGGCGGTAACGGGTCACATATGGCCTTCGGACGATGTCGTCGTTGACGACAGGGAACTGGTTGGTCCACGACTGCAGACGGTCGCCCACATAGCGATAGACTACCATGTCTTCGGGCACTTGCCCGAGGTCCATCCACTGATCGACAGGCAGAGCGAATGCCTTTTCGGCAAAAGAGTCCAGCGTCCGGAGTCTGCGGTCGAGAGAGTTCTCAACCCGACGGGCTACCAGCTTCGTGTCGACTTTTGTCCGGGGCAACAAAAGGGACGTGGCAAGCAGCAAAGCGGCTGCCGCCAGGCAGAATATCGATACTTGTTTGCGGGTGGGCTTTTTCATTCGTGGTGGTACGACTCCCCCTTCATGATCGTGAGGGCGCGATAGAGTTGTTCAGCAAAAATCGTGCGCACCATCTGGTGCGAGAATGTCATCTTCGACAGGGATATCATCGACTCCGCCCTGTCGTAAACCTCGGGGCTGAACCCGTATGCTCCGCCTATCACGAAAACGATGTCGCGCCCCTGCGAGAACTTCTTCTGGAGGAAATCGGCAAACTCCACCGAGCGGAACTCCCTGCCGCGCTCGTCCAGAAGGATCAGGAGGTCAGAGTCCTTTACCGACTTGAGTATGAGTTTACCTTCCTGAGTCTTGATCTGGTCGCGGGAGAGCGCAGAGACATTCTTCAGTTCAGGGATTTCCTTGATATCGAAGGGTATATAGTGGCGAAGCCTGGAAGAATACACTTCCAGGCCTTCGGATACCCATTTGATGTCGGTCTTCCCGACTGTAAGAAGAGTTATGCGCAAGCGTCTAGACTCTCTGACCGTAGCTGCGGTCGGTGGTGTTGACCGTGATGGTGTCGCCCTGGTTGATAAAGAGAGGAACCATGATCTTGGCGCCGGTCTCGAGGGTGACTTCCTTGAGTGCGGAAGTAGTGGCGGTATTGCCTTTGACGGCGGGCTCAGCGTAGGTAACCTCGAGGGTCACGTAGGTAGGAAGCTCGCAGGTAAGGCAGCGCTCTTCGGGTCCGGTGACGAACATCATCTCGACGTGCTGGCCTTCTTTCATAAGGTCGGCGTTCTCGACGACGTCGTGGGGAAGGGTGATCTGCTCGTAAGTCTCTTCGTGCATGAAGTTGAACGCCTCACCGTCGTCGTAGAGGAACTGGTAGGGACGGCGCTCGACCTCGATGGTCTCGATCTTGGCACCCGCAGTGAAAGTATTCTCAAGGATGCGGCCGTTCTCGAGGTTGCGGAGTTTGGTCTTGACGAAAGCGGGGCCCTTGCCCGGCTTGACGTGCTGGAACCAAACGATCATGCACGGCTTGTCGTTAAACTTCAGGTAAAGTCCGTTTTTGAAATCAGCTGTTGTTGCCATATGTATTTATGTTGTTAGTTGCAAATCGTACAAATATAATAAAATAATTAACATCCGCTTATGAATTCGGCGACGTTTTCGAGCAGCCAGCGCGGAGTGCTGGTGGCGCCGGAGACACCGACGGAGTCGCCGGGGCGGAACCAGGCGGGGTCAATGTCGGAGACGCCGCCCACCACGTAGGTGCGGGGATTGACGCTCCGGCAGAGGTCGCTGAGTACGCGGCCGTTGGAACTGGACTTACCCGTAACGAAAACGATGACGTCGTGCCCAAGGGCGAACTTTTCGAGATTGGCGTGACGGCGCTCTACCTGACTGCAGATGGTGCGGTGGACGCGGAGGTCGGGGATGCCGGAGGCGAGGAGCGCGCAGACCTCGTCGTAGCCGACGGGGCTCATCGTGGTCTGGGAGAAGATGTCGGCGCCGGCGGAGGGCCCGTCGGCTGCGGCGAGGAGTTCGCGCGCCTCGTCCATATTCTCGACGACCCACACGCGGCCCTTGGCATTGCCCACGAGCCCGGTAACTTCAGGATGACCTTTCTTGCCGTAGATGAGCACGTCGCCCGGAGCGGAAGCAATCTTTTTCTGGATGCCGAGCACCACCGGGCAGGTGCAGTCGATGATCTCGAAGCCGCTCTCGCGCAGGACTCCGTACATCGCGGGAGATTCGCCGTGGGCGCGAATAATGATGGGCCGGCGCTCAGAAGCGGCAGTCGAAGGGATGTCGGAAGAATCGAGGGTGACGAGGCCCAGGCCTGCAAGCCGTTCGAGCTCCGATTCGTTGTGGACGACGGGGCCGAGCGAATAGAGGGTGCGGCCAGGGTGGGCACGCAGGAAGTCTTCCGCGCTGCCGATAGCCCTGATGACTCCGCCGCAGAATCCTCCGCCTTCGTCAATCTCCACCCTGCTAATCATCGTAGAGAGCGAACTTGCCTTTGATGAGACCCTTGACCCAGGCGACTTCCTCGCTGATGGTCATATCGGAATTGTCGAGGATGAAGGCGTCGGCGGCGCGGCTCAGAGGTGAAGTCTCACGGTGAGAGTCGATATAGTCGCGCTGGCGAAGGTTCTCCACAACCTCTTCGTAGACGGGGTTCTCGCCCTTCATCACGAGTTCGTCGTAGCGACGCTGAGCACGCACGTCGTCGCGTGCCGTCATGAAAATCTTGACCTGCGCATCGGGGAACACGGTGGTGCCGATGTCGCGGCCGTCCATGATTACGCGCCCGCCGGCCGCAAGTGCATGGAGACGCTCATCTACCCAGCGGCGCACGAAAGGGACGGCCGCAATAGGGCTGACCTGAGATGACACTCCCATCGCGCGGATTTCCTTCTCGATGCAGCGATCACCGGCGAAAGTGCGGTTGTCGGCCCCGAAAGAGAGTTCGAGCCGGCCGAGAGCCTGTTCGAGGTCTGCACTGACGACATTGTCTTTTGAGATAAGGCCGTTCTCCTGAGCGAAAAGGGTAACTCCGCGGTAGAGAGCACCCGAATCGAGGTACAGGAATCCCAACTCTTTGGCGAGAATCTTCGCAAAGGAACTCTTGCCGGTAGAGGAGCAGCCGTCGATGGCGATGATAATATCGGGAGTAGTCATATCTTATACGTATTCTTTGACATTCTGTTCGGTGATGATCTGGTCGCCGAGGATCAGGAGCCTCTCGACGACATTGCGGAGTTCACGGATATTTCCCTTCCAGGAGCGCTCCTGAAGAAGCTTCACCGCTTCGGGACTGAAGGTTTTTCGGGGCATGGCCGTCTCCTGGCATATCTGCTCCACGAAGTAGTCGACGAGCAGGGGGATGTCTTCCTTGCGCTCGTCGAGCGAGGGAACCTTTATGACGATTACACTCAGACGGTGGTAGAGGTCTTCGCGGAAATTGCCGGCCTCAATCTCCTTGCGGAGGTCTTTATTGGTGGCAGCGATCACGCGGACGTCGACCTTGATGTCGGCATCGGAACCCACACGACTGAGCTTGTTCTCCTGGAGAACGCGGAGGACCTTGGCCTGGGCAGCCAGCGACATGTCGCCAATCTCGTCGAGGAAAAGGGTGCCGCCGTCGGCCTGCTCGAACTTGCCCTTGTGCTGCTTGATAGCCGAGGTGAACGAGCCTTTTTCGTGGCCGAAGAGTTCGCTTTCGATGAGTTCAGAGGGGATGGCGGCGCAATTGACTTCGATGTATGGCGCGCCGGCGCGGTCGCTCTGGGCGTGGAGGCTCCGGGCAACAAGTTCCTTGCCCGAGCCGTTGGGGCCCTCGATGAGCACGCGGGCCGGCGTCGCAGCTACTTTGGCAACGATGTCGCGAATGTGCTGCATTGGGGCGGACTCCCCTATCATACGCGCAGTGCCGAAGACCTTTTTCTTGAGGACCTTGTTCTGGGTGGTGAGCGTAGCCTTGTCGGTTGCGTTCTTGATGGTGATGAGGATGCGGTTGAGGTCGAGCGGCTTCTCGATGAAGTCGAATGCGCCCTTCTTGATGCACTCTACCGCAGTGGAGATGTCGGCGTGGCCGGAGATCATCACGATTGCGCTTTCTATCTCTTCGGCCGAAAGCTTGGACAGCACCTCGGTACCGTCCATCACCGGCATCTTGATATCGCAGAAAATGACGTCGTAGTGGCCGGCAAGGGCTGCCTGCACTCCCTGTGCGCCATCTTCTGCAGTATCGACTTCATAGCCCTCGTCGGAAAGGATTTCCTTAAGGGAATTGCGGATAGAGCGCTCGTCGTCTATAATCAGAATTTTCATTGCTGCTGTTGTTTTGCAAGTTGGGCGGCATGGTCGGCAGCCGCCCTTTCTACGCTAACCGAGCGTTTGAGGACGAAGCCGGCGCCAAGGTATTTGGTCCTCACGTCGTCGTCGGCCGCAAGGGCCTCCGGGGTGCCATGCTGAAGGATTGTGCCTTCGTAGAGAAGGTAGGCACGGTCGGTGATGGCGAGAGTCTCACCGACGTTGTGGTCGGTGATGATCACGCCGATATTCTTGTATTTGAGTTTGGCGATGATGTACTGGATGTCCTCAACGGCGATAGGGTCGACTCCGGCAAAGGGCTCGTCGAGCAGGATGAACTTCGGATCGATGGCAAGGGCGCGGGCTATCTCGCAGCGGCGGCGTTCGCCTCCCGAAAGCTGGATGCCGAGCGACTTGCGGACCTTGGAGAGGTTGAACTCGGTGATGAGTTCTTCGAGGCGCTCCTCACGCTGGGCTTTGGGTACGCCTTTCATCTCCATCACGGAGAGGATGTTGCCTTCGACGGTCATCTTCCTGAAAACGGATGCATCCTGAGGAAGGTAGCCGAGTCCCATCTGGGCCCTCTTGTACATAGGGAGCTTGGTGATCTCAGTGTCGTCGAGGTAGACATGGCCGTCGTTGGGGACGATCTGGCCCGTTATCATATAGAAACTTGTGGTCTTGCCGGCGCCGTTAGGGCCGAGGAATCCCACGATCTCACCCTGGTTCACTTCCATCGAGACACCCTTCACTACTGTGCGGATGCCATACTTCTTCACCAGGTTTTCGCAGCGGAGTTTCATCTTCGTTAGTTTGTATCGAGTTCGAGGTCGGAGATAAGTT
>CAMNNY010000093.1 GCA_946546175.1 uncultured Bacteroidales bacterium | reverse complement strand
CCGCCATAGGCTCGAAGATAAGGTAAACGTCGCGTCCGCCGGCGTGTTCGGTGGAGTCACGCACGGCCCTGATCTCTACCTCGGTACTTCCCGAGGGGATGCCGACCACTACCTTCAGGTTGGGAGCGAAGAGGCGGTTGCGCTTGCCGCCGACCTGCCTTATGAATCCGCGGATCATGAGTTCCGCTGCGTTGAAGTCTGCGATCACGCCGTCCTTGAGGGGTCGCACGGTCTTGATTCCGGGGTTTGTGCGCTCGTGCATCAGCTTGGCTTGATGGCCGATCGCAAGACACTTGCCGGATGCGACGTCGACGGCGACGATACTTGGCTCGTCCAACACTATCTGACCGTTTTGGTAGATGACGGTGTTGGCCGTGCCGAGGTCTATAGCCAATTCCTGGCTGAGAAAAGAAAATGCCATTGCTTACTTGGAGTTTATCTTTACAAAAATAATCATTTTTGTTATTATTTTTGTGCTTGAACGGAAAAATAACCCGGCCCATTTTCGGCCCTTTTGCCCGGAATAGGGTCGCGAAGCGACGGGTCGGGAAAAGGGCCGGGTTGTTATCGATATGAAAGAAAAGAAAGTTTACGGCGTTTTCGTTGCCGGCGGAAGCGGCACCAGGATGGGGACGGAGATCCCCAAGCAGTTCCTCGAAATCTCGGGGCGCACTATCCTCGAGCATTCGATTCGCAGGCTGCTTGAAGCCTGCCCTTCGCTCGTTCCGGTTGTCGCGCTCCCCTCGGAACATATCCCGACATGGAAGAGAATCTGTGCAAACGCCCATTTCGACCTGCCCCAGATATTGGTAGAAGGCGGAATCACCCGCTTTCACTCCGTGCGTAACGCCCTTGAGAAGGTCCCCGACGGAGTGATGGTGTTCGTCCACGACGGCGTGAGGCCTCTTGTGAGTCCTGAGCTCGTGCGCAAGATGCTCGAAATCTCGAATGGCAGCCGTGCCGTGATCCCGGTCTATCCCGTTACTGACACCCTCAAGCGACTCGAACCCGCCGCAGACGGGACGCTTATCGCAACTGAAGATCCTGACCCCTCCAGGGCGGGTCTTTACGGAGCCCAGACACCGCAGCTTTTCCCCTCCGAACTTCTCAAGAAGGCTTACACCCTTGGCTACAACGAGTCTTTCACCGACGATGCATCGGTAGCGAGGGCCGCAAAAATACCTCTCACCTATGTCTTAGGAGAGAGGTACAATATAAAGATAACGACCCCTGAGGATCTGTTTGTGGCTGAGAAGTTACTACTTGGCTGACCCCTTTACCCACACCTGACGCTGGAAGGGCTCGCTGAGCGAGATCATGGTCTCTGTCGACTCTACTGAAGGTATCTTCTGGATTGTGTTGAGGATTACCTCCATGAGGTGGTCGTAATCGGAGCAGTAGATCTTCAGAAGCACCGAAGAGTGGCCGGTGATAAAGTGGCACTCAACTACCTCAGGAATCTTCTTCAGTTCTGCGACAACTTCGTTGTACTTGTTCGCCTCCGAGATGTTCATCATGATAAATGCACAAACGGGGAATCCCAGAGTGGCGGGTTTGACCATCGCCGAGAATCCGGTGATGATGCCGAGGTCCTCAAGTTTCTTCACCCTCTGGTGAATAGCTGCACCGGAGACACCGCATTCGCGGGCGATCTCCAGAAAAGGCATTCTTGCATCTTTTACCAGAAACGACAGGATTTTCCTGTCCATTTCATCAAGTTTGTACTCGCTGTTCATAGCAATTATTTATTGGTTTTTCGTCCTTTTGTGAAACGGCGTCTTGCTCCTCCGGTAGGTTCCGACGAGTCGACAATCTTTTTGGCTTCTTCGGCCGAAAGTGTCTCGGGATCCGTCCCCTTCGGGAGTTTGTAGTTCTTGCCGCCGGCCTTGAGGTAGGGACCGTAGCGGCCGTTCATCAGTGCGATGCCGCCGTCGAACTCGCGGATAACCTGGATCTCCGCAGCCTTGCCCGTTTCGGCATCGATCAGCGAGATGCACTTCTCGAGGCTTACAGTCAGCGGGTCAGTGCCCCTCGGCAGAGAGATGTTCTTGCCGCCGAACTTCAGGTACGGACCGAAGCGGCCTTTCGTGGCGATTACGTCGACTCCCTGATACTGCCCGACGGTGCGCGGCAGCGCCAGGAGTTTGAGCGCTTCCTCAAGGGTTACCGTTTCGATGAGCATGCCGGCCGGAAGCGAAGCGAACACTCTGTCTTCGCCTTCGCCCTTCTGGACGAACGGGCCGAACTGCCCGAGCTTGGCGATTATGGGCTTGCCGTCGGCGGGATCGATTCCGATCTCGCGCTCAACCCTCATGTACTGCTTGTCGCTGACTGCCTGGTTGACCTCTTTGTGGAACGGGGTGTAAAAGTCGGAGATGCATCTGTGCCAGTCTTTTCTGCCGGCTGCGACCTGGTCGAAGGACTGCTCCACTTCTGCGGTGAAGCCGTAGTCGAGCACATCTTCGAAGTTCTCCACCAGATAGTCTGTTACGACCATTCCGATCTCGGTCGGGAGAAGCTTGCCCTTGTCGGCGCCTACCGTCTCGTTCCAGTCGGTTTCCTGGATGGCGCCGCTCTTGAGCGTGAAGTTGACTACCGGCCTCAGCTCGCCGGGCTTGTCGCCCTTGACAAGATAACCGCGCTCGGTGGTAAGTGTGGTGATGGTAGGGGCATAAGTAGACGGCCTGCCGATCCCCAGCTCTTCGAGTTTTTTGACGAGGGTGGGCTCGGTATAACGCAGGGGCGCCTGAGTGAACTTGCAGGTTGCGGAAGCCGATTTGAGTGGCAACTCCTGGCCGACCGTCATGGCAGGCACGGAGGAGGTCTCCGGGTCGTCGGATTCGTCGTCTGTGCCTTCCTTATAGAGTTTGAGGAAACCGTCGAAGAGTATTTCGGCAGCCTGCACGGCGTACTTCTCGCTGCGGGTGTCGATACCGATCGTCACGGCGGTGTTCATCACCTTGGCCTCGGCCATCTGGCATGCTACGGTACGCTTCCAGATGAGGTTGTAGAGCTTCTGCTCCTGAGGTGTGCCCTCAATCGCAGTGTGTTCGATATAGGTGGGGCGGATAGCCTCGTGGGCTTCCTGGGCTCCCTTCGATTTGGTGTGGTACTGGCGGGGACGGGAGTATTCGGCTCCGTAGTTCTCCGTGATGAACTTCTTGGCGGTACCTACGGCCAGGCTCGAGAGGTTGGTCGAGTCGGTACGCATGTAGGTGATGAGTCCGTGCTCATAGAGACTCTGGGCTATGCGCATGGTCTGGCTCACGCTGAAGCGCAGCTTGCGGCCGGCTTCCTGCTGGAGGGTCGAGGTCGTGAAAGGCGCTGCAGGCACCCTGACGCCCTCTTTGCTTTCGACCGCCTCTACCGTGTATCTTGCGTCGCGGCAGTCTTCGAGGAAGTTTCGCGCCTCGTCGGCGTTGGCGAATTTTCTGTCGAGTACGCCCCTGACTTTGCTGCGGCCGACCATAAACTCGGCGTCCACCCTGTAGAAAGGCTCCGGCCTGAAGGCCATGATCTCCTTCTCACGGTCCACCGTCAGACGCAGGGCGACAGACTGGACGCGGCCTGCGGACAGACCGCGGCGGATCTTGCGCCAGAGCACCGGCGAGAGCTCGTATCCGACCAGGCGGTCGAGCACGCGGCGGGCCTGCTGAGCATTGACGAGGTTCATGTCCACCGTCCTCGGGTTTTCGATGGCCTCAAGTATTGCGGTTTTGGTAATTTCGTGGAACGTAATGCGTTTGGTCTTGGCGGGGTCGAGTCCGAGGGCTTCGGTCAGGTGCCATGAGATGGCTTCTCCTTCGCGGTCCTCATCGGATGCGAGCCATACCGTGTCGGCGGAGGCCGCGAGCTTCTTCAGGTCGGCCACCGTCCGCTTTTTGTCGGCCGGCACTACATACTTAGGGGTGAAGTTGTTGTTCAGGTCTACTCCCAGCTCCTTTTCCTCAAGATCTCTGATATGACCCTTGGAAGAAACGACCTTCCAACCGTCTCCCAGAAACCTTTGGATTGTCACCGCCTTGTGCGGCGACTCTACTATCACTAAATTCATACTGCAAAGAAAATCACAATTACGGGATTTTTCAAAAATTAATGAGTATTTTTGCCCACGTTATGCAAGACCGCACGCGAAAAAGAATAGTTTTCTGGTTCTGGTTCATACTTGTTACGCCCGTCGTCCTTGTGTTCGGGCTTATCGCCTCCGTCTGGATTTTTGCGGAGATACCTTCGTTCGCAGAACTTGAGCACCCCAACAACAACCTCGCCACCCAGCTGATCTCTTCCGACGGAGTGGTGATCAGTACCTTCCATATCGAGAACAGGACCTATGTGTCCTACGACGAGATCTCTCCCAATGTGATAGGCGCAGCCATCTCTACCGAAGACGTCCGCTTCTACAAACACTGCGGAATCGACTTCAAGGGTCTCGGCCGAGTTTTCTTCAAGACTCTGCTTCTGCGGGACTCGAGTCAGGGAGGCGGCAGTACCATCACCCAGCAGCTCGCCAAAACCCTCTACCCCCGTGTGGAGTCCGAGAGCAAGAACCCCCTCGTCAGGGCAGGCAGGATGATCTGGATCAAGCTCAAGGAATGGATCACCGCCGTCAAGCTCGAGCGCAACTACACCAAAGACGAGATCGTGGCGATGTACCTCAACTCGATCTTCTTCGGGAGCAATGCCTACGGCATCAAGTCGGCCTCTGAGACCTTCTTCTCCAAGAGTCCTGCGGAGCTCAACGTGCAGGAAGCCGCCATGCTCGTGGGTATGGTCAACAAGCCGACACGCTACAATCCCGTCCTTCACTACGACCTTGCGATGAACCGCCGCAACTTCGTGCTGGGGCAGATGGAAAAGGCCGGCTACATAACCGAAGCCCAGAAGGAAGAAGCCCAGGCGACTCCGATCGAACTGCGCTACCAGGTTCGCGACCACAACGCCGGTATCGCGCCTTACTTCCGCGACATGATCCGCCGCGAGATGAACGCCTCCGCCCCCAAGCGCAGCGACTATCTCTACGAAGAAGAATTTGTGGCCGACACCATCCGCTGGCAGCGCGACGCTCTTTACGGCTGGCTGACCAAGTACCGCAAGGCCAATGGCGAGCGTTACAACCTCGACCGTGACGGCCTTCGCATCTACGTGACTATAGACTCGCGCATGCAGCGCTACGCGGAAGAGGCGGTCGCCGAGCAGCTCGGCAAGAACCTCCAGCCGCTCTTCAACCGTGAGCTCCGCTATCGCCGCCGCCCGCCGTTCCCCAACACCATGGAGAACAGCACCTACAATACCCTCATGAACCAGGCCCGCAAGTGGAGCGACCGTTATCGCACCCAGCGTAAGGCAGGAGTTCCCGAGCAGGAGATCCTCAGGCAGTTCTCCGTCAAGACCAACATGCGCGTCTTTGCATGGAACGAAAAGGGCTATGTCGATACCCTCATGACCCCGGACGACTCCATCAAATACTACAAGTCAATCCTCAGGGCATCGTTCATGGCCATAGAGCCCGGCACCGGCGAAGTCAAGGCCTATGTGGGCGGCCCCAACTACCGCTACTTCAAGTTCGACAACGTCCGTCAGGGCAAGCGTCAGGTCGGATCGACCATCAAGCCTTTCCTTTATACCCTCGCCATGCAGGAAGGCATGACTCCCTGCGACCGCGTGGTCAACATGCCTCAGACCTTCGTGGTGGGCGACGACACATGGACTCCGCGCAGTACCGACCGCGACGAGTGGATAGGCAAGACCGTGACCCTCAAGTGGGGTCTCACCCACAGTTCCAACAACATCTCGGCCTACCTGATGAGGCAGTTCGGCCCGTCTTCGATGGCCAAGATGATGAAGAAGATGGGTATCAAGAGCCATGTCGACGAGGTCTACTCGCTTTGCGTCGGACCTGCCGACCTCACTCTCTGCGAGATGGTCTCCGCCTACAATACCTTCCCTTCCAAGGGCGTCTACTCGGAGCCGCTGTTCGTCACCCGTATCGAGGATGCCGACGGCAACCTGATTACCGATTTCACAAGCAAGAAGACCGAAGCGATCAGCGACAAGACGGCATACCTGATGGTCAACCTGATGCAGGGCGTGGTCAATCACGGTACCGGCAGCCGTCTGCGCTCGCGTTTTGGCCTGAAAGGCGAGATAGCCGGCAAGACAGGAACCACCAACGACAATTCCGACGGCTGGTTCATCGGCTACACGCCCAAGATCACGGCCGGAATCTGGGTCGGCGGCGAAGACCGCATGGTCCATTTCAAGGAACTCGCGCTGGGAAGCGGTTCGGCTACCGCGCTTCCGATATGGGGTATCTTCATGAAGAAGTGTCTCGCCGATCCCACCCTCGGATTCAGCGACTACGACAGGTTCGAGGCTCCCGGCGGCATGACGCTTGATCTCAGCTGCACAGGCGGCGATATCGAGACTGAAGAAGAAGGAGAATGGACCCCCGCTCCCGACGAGGACAGTTTCTTTGATTAGTCCGCTATGTTTTTCGATTACAACGGCACACGCGTCTGGTACGGACAGCAAGGCGAAGGTCCCGACCTTCTCCTTTTGCACGGCTGGGGGTGCACCCACACTGTTTGGGACTCCTTCGTAGGCCCGCTCTCGAAGTCGCGCAGGGTGACCGTGCTGGATTTCCCGGGCTTCGGGGAATCCGACGAGCCGTCCGATGTGTGGGGTGTGTATGAGTACACGGCGATGGTTGAGGCGTTCTGCGCTTCGCTCGGGATAGTGCGCCCCTCGCTGGTCGGGCATTCTTTCGGCGGCAGGGTTTCCATCGTTTTCGCTTCGCGCAATCCTGTTGACCGGGTAATGCTGGTGGATGCTGCGGGCATCAAGCCCAAGCGGTCGTTCCGGTATTATCTGAAAGTGTATTCGTATAAGGTGTCGAAGTGGTTCCTGCTGCGGGTCCTTCACAATCAGGCAGCGTTCGAGAAGATGCGTTCCGGCAAGGGCTCTGCCGACTACGCCGCAGCATCGCCCAGGATGAAGGCCGTTCTCTCGAAGACGGTCAATCAGGATTTGCGTGGGTTGTTGCCATCGATCAGCGTCCCGGTGATTCTGTTCTGGGGCACCGCTGATACCGCCACTCCTCTTGCCGATGCCCGTCTGATGGACTCGCTCCTTCCCGATTCGGGGCTCATCATGGTCCCCGGCGGAACTCATTTCGCCTTTTTGGAAGATCCCCGGAAGTTCCTTTCCGTCGCAGATAACTTTTTCGCTCGCGGTCCGGTTGAATAATAATTATTCCGATGTTGCAGGTCGTTTTCTATGTAATATGTGCAGCGGCGTGGGTGGTGTACCTTCGCTACTACCTCTGGATGTTCCAGCAGAACTCCAACCGCCCCGAGCGTTTCTGGAAATGGTATAGGGAGAATCCCATGCCGAGGCTTTTTTCGCGCTCGAAGGTCAAGTTCGTCTTCACGCCCAGGATGCAGCGCCTTGCCCTGACTTCGACTCTGCTTGCTGGCGCTTTGGGTTTTGCCGTATCGCTTGTGCCGGCTCTTGCCGCGATTTTTGCGCTGACGGCACTTGTTGTGCTTTTGTGCCCTTTTGTCCTCCTTCTTGCCAACCTCGTCAATTCCCCGGTCGAGAAAGCGATAACCGACTGGTACATCCGCGATGCCCGCCGTATTCTCGCATTGAGGCCCGACCTCAAGATTATCGGTGTTACGGGCAGTTACGGTAAGACCAGCACCAAGAATTACCTCTATCGAATCCTAAGCGAGAAATACAATGTCCTGATTACCCCCGGCAACTTCAACACTACCTTGGGCGTTGTCCGCACCATACGTGAGAAACTCGAGCCTTTCCACGAAGTGTTCATCGTGGAGATGGGGGCAAAGCAGGTGGGCGACATCGCCGAAATCTGCGACCTTGTCCATCCGACTGCCGGTATTGTGACAGCCGTCGGTGAGATGCATCTCGAGACTTTCGGCTCCTTGTCAAACATCCAGAAGACCAAGTTTGAACTGGTCGACTCTTTGCCTGCTGACGGACTGGCCGTCATCAACGAAGAATCCGAGGGAATAGCGTCTTTTGGTGGCGTCCGAACCGATTGTGAGGTAGTTCGTTACGGTATCGACGCCCATCGCGTCGACGTTCGCGCCGCCAATATCAAATATGCCGCAGACGGAATGTCCTTCGATCTTATCGACGCCCAAGGCTCGATCCATCTCCAGACACGCCTGCTCGGTGAGGCGAACATTCTCGACCTCTCCGCTGCTATCATACTCGCAAAACGTCTTGGAGTCTCTGACAGGCAGATCAGCATTGCCGTCGGAAAGATCCAGCCGGTTGAGCATCGTCTGAGCATCTCCCGTCACGGTTCGCTCACGATCCTCGACGATGCCTATAATTCAAATCCGGCCGGCGCGGCGATGGCTCTCGGCGTGCTCGCCTCGATGCGAATCCCGGATGGCGGACGCAGGATCTGCGTCACTCCGGGCTTCGTCGAGCTCGGCGAGCGCCAGGCTGCCGCCTGCCGAGAGCTCGGCTCCCGCGCCGTCCGCGCCGCCGACTTCCTGATCATCGTCAACAAGTACAACCGCGAGGCCATCCTCTCCGGCGCCCGCGAGGCCCTTGCCTCCCCGGCCTCTTCCGCCTTTTCCCCAGCCGATGTGCCCGCCGCCCTTGACTCCCCGGCCCCTTCCGCCGGTGATGTTCCCGCCGCCCTTGACTCCCCGGCCTCTTCCGCCGGTGATGTTTCCACCGCCCAAAGGCCCGGACCGAAAGCCCGGACCGTCGAGGACTGCGTCCTCTGCGTCGACACCCTCTCCGAGGCCGTCGCCGCCCTTGGCTCCCTCGCCACCCCCGGCTCGGTCATCCTCTACGAGAACGACCTCCCCGACACCTTCGTCTAGGCCCACCTTCGCGCCCACCTGTACGCCCACCTTCGCGCCGACCTTTTCTGCCCTCCTCGACCTGCCCTGGCCACTCCCCGGCATGTTCAGGCAACTTCCCGTCATCGCCGGCACCGCTTCGACATTCACTCCAACATCCTCCCGATCATCGCCGGCCCAGCCCGGCGATCTCTTAATAAATATATGTACTACTCTGCCCCCTCACCGCATCGCCCCGCGAAGCCTTCGCGTGTGGCAGGTCCTTCGCATCCCATTCACGGTTCCGCGCGTGTGGCGCGAGGGCCTTGCGCCCGGGCAAGGAATTCCGGTCGGCGGGAGCGGAGGTTTCCGGCAGTTACCTTGGTAGGCCGATCACTCAGGTCAGGCCGCTCGCACTCACAGAACCTGCTAATCTCGCCTAACCGCCCCGGTAACTGCCGAAAATCCGACGAAACCACCGAGCCCGCGGACACTCCCGCCCGCGTCTTTCTAATCGCGATGGAGTGATGGTAGCACTCTCGCACCCGAAATATGATTTCGCACGAGTCATAGTAGCGCCCCCTAATCCACCGCGTTTGTGCAAGGTGTGCTTTTGTATTGACCACCTTGCACAGTCAATCTGCCTCTCAATACTCTCTGGCCCATTCGGGGCGTGCAAGGTGTG
>CAMNNY010000092.1 GCA_946546175.1 uncultured Bacteroidales bacterium | reverse complement strand
CCGAAATGCCTTCAAGGCAGTAAGGGACGGCGGCGGCAAAGCCATAGTCAGATTCGCCTACAAGAACAACGAGGCCGCCAGCAACAAACCCTGGGACCCCGAAGAGGCAGTAGTGATGCAGCATATCGATCAGGTCGGCCCCATCATGAGGGACAATGCCGATGTGATCTATGTCGTCCAGGCCGGATTCGTGGGAGTATGGGGAGAGTGGTACTACACCGACCATTTCGTGATGAGCCCCAAGACGGAGGCGGACTACCAGCCCCGCAAGCACGTCCTCGACAAGCTCCTCTCCTACCTGCCGGCCGACCGTCAGGTTGAGGTCAGGACTCCCGCGTTCAAGATGAAGATCTACGGGCTCTCGCTCGCCGACACCCTCACCCGCGAGAAAGCCCATCAGGACACGCCGCAGGCCCGTATCGCCAGCCACAACGACTGCTTCGTGGCTTCCGACACCGACTACGGCACCTTCTCCAACTCTACCGAGCGCAACTTCTGGAAGGCCGATACCCGCTACACCATCATGGGCGGAGAGACCTGCGCCATTTCTCCTTTCTGCAAGTGTACCAACACCCTCAAGGAGATGACCGCATACCACTTCTCCTACCTCAACAGCGGATACCACCAGGGCGTGATGGGTGGCTGGAAGACAGACGGCTGCTATCCCGAAATCGAAAGGAAGCTCGGTTACCGTCTCGTCGCCACCGACACATGGTACTCTCCCGACCCCAAGGCCGGAAAAGACATGCGCGTAGTGGTCAAGCTGACCAACGAAGGATTCGCCGCCCCCATGAACCCCAGGCTCTGTAAGCTCATCATGACCGATGCTGACGGCAAGGTGCTTTCCGAGAGCGCCGTCGATACCGATCCCCGTTATTGGATGCCCGCAGAAGAGGTCATCCTCGACACCCGGATCGCGGTTCCGGCGAGTGCCTCCGGAGAGGTCTCCGTCTGGCTGGCGCTTCCCGACGCTGCAGACTCTCTGAAAGACAATCCCCTGTACTCAGTCCGTCTTTCCAACAAGATGAAGTGGGACGAGAAACTGGGTGCCAACAGGCTTTTCAGGACGGAGGTCAAATGAGAGTAAAGCTGGTTCCGGTTCTCTGTGCATTGGTCCTTTTCTCAGCCTGCAGCCCGAGGAGCGTTGCCGGCTACTGGAAGGATGGCGTACCCGATGTCCGTGAAGACATGGGCAGGGTCCGCTCGTCTTTCAGGGAATTCGCCTCTCTTGCGTGCAAATCCCGACCGGATGAAGCCTCGGCCGAACTGGGGCGCCTGCTCGATGCCCTCAGCCGCGACACCGTCGCTTACTATGTCTATACCGACCTTGCCGCTTCAGCGTTCTACCCCCTCGAGTCTCCGTTCAGGAGCGATACTCTGATGGGCACGCTTGCCGGCCGGCTCACCACTGACTGGGTGCTTACGCCATCGGATGCTGCCCCCTATCTGGAAATGTATGCCTTTACGCGGCTCAACCGCAAGGGGGCTCCTGCGAGGCTGCCTCATCTCCGCACCCTCGAAGGCAGGCCGCTGACCATTTCAGGCGAAGACGCAGTCGTCGCCGTGATAGATCTCTCCTGCCCGCAGTGCAGGGACGCTCTTCAGAGGTGCCCCGCCCGCCCGTCCGAAAGAAAAATTGCTGTCTGTATGGGCTCGGGGCCCAGGCCCGAACTCCCCGACTGGGAGGTGTGCATCCCCGAAGCTGACGCCCACGAAATCTTCGATATAGCCCAGACCCCGTTCTATTTCCGCACAGGAGAGGACGGGACGGTTTCACAAACTTATACTTCACTTTGATATGACTGGCAAAAGACTTGATTCACTCGATATCCTGAGAGGAGCGGACCTTTTCCTGCTTCTGTTCCTCGGCCCGATATTCCACGCCATCTGCTACACTTTCCCCTCGTCGACCGGCTGGCTGCTCACGCAGACCGAACACGTCGCGTGGGAGGGCTTTGTGCTCTGGGACATCATCATGCCGCTGTTCCTTTTCATGTCCGGCATCACCATCCCCTTCTCGATGGCAAAGTACAGGGAAGGCCTCAGGCCCGACGGCAGGTTCTACCTCAAGCTCCTCAAGCGCTTCTGCCTGCTGTTCCTGCTCGGCTGGATAGTCCAGGGCAACCTGCTCGATTTCGACTGGAAGGTCTTCCATCCGTTTGCGAACACCCTGCAGTCTATCGCCGTGGGCTACGTAGTTGCAGCGCTGCTGTTCGTCCACCTCAAACCCCGCTGGCAGATCGTCGCTGCCTTCGTGCTGTTTGCCGCCTACTGGGCCGTATTCGCCGCAAGCGGAATGAATCTCGACCCTCAGGACAACGTTGCGATGGTCGTGGACAAGGCGGTGCTCGGTGCGCACAGGGACGGCGTGACCTGGGCGGCCGACGGCTCGTGGAGCTACGACTGGGAGTACCAGTACACATGGATCCTCTCAAGCCTCAACTTCGCAGTGTCCGTGCTGCTCGGCTCGTTCGCAGGTCAAATCCTGCGCAATTCGAAGAAAGCGCCGGCCGGCCGCGCAGCTGTCGTCGCCATCATAGGAGTAGTCCTGGTCGCCGCAGCCCTGCTGCTTTCTCCGCTCTTCCCCATCATCAAGAAGATCTGGAGCAGCACCATGACCCTTTACGCCGGCGGAATCAGCTTCCTGCTCATCGCGCTGTGCTACTATGTGGTCGACGTGCTCGGCTGGCACAAGGGGCTCGACTGGCTGAAGTACTACGGCAAGAACTCCATCACGGCATACTGCATCGGCGAAGTGATTATCTTCAGCTCGGTGTCGGAGTCGCTGCTCCACGGCCTGGGAGACTGGAGCTGGTACCCTGTGGTCATCGCTCTGGCCAACAGCCTTATCCTGTTCTTCATTCTTCGCTATCTCTACAAAAAAGAAATCTTCCTCAAGGTATGAAACTCCGTTACCTGCTTGTTCTGGCTCTTGCCGTTTCCTGTACAACGAATCCTTCAACCAAGGTGGCACTGTCGCCCGACACTTCCGTCTGGGGCGGCCGTATCAAAGACGGCTCCCTGATGCCCTTCAAGGCCGGGTTTGAGGCCGACCTCTCCGACAACCGCTCCAATCAGGTGGCGCCGCTGCTGCTTCTGTCAGACGGGACCTATGTCTGGAGCGACGACCCGTTTGCTTTCCGGGTGACGGACAAAGAGGTCGTGATCGATGGCAAGGTCGAGGTCGTGAAGGCTGGAGAAAACCTTGCGGAAGCGTATCGTGCGGCTGCAAAAGCCCATTTCCCCGCAAACGGTCAGCTTCCTCCCGAGGCATTCTACCGTATGCCTCAGTACAATACCTGGATTGAGCTGATGTACAACCAGAACCAGGACGGTGTGCTGGAGTACGCGCGCGGCATCCTGGGGAACGGCCTTCCCGCCGGGGTAATCATGATCGACGACACCTGGCAGGAAGACTACGGCAAGTGGAACTTCCACCCCGGGCGCTTCCGCGATCCCAAGGCCATGTGTGACCAGCTGCACCGAATGGGCTTCAAGGTCATGCTCTGGATATGCCCCTTCGTGAGCATGGACCAGTACCAGATCTGCAGGAAGATCAACTCCTTCGACGGCTTCCTCCGCACCGCAGACGGCAATCCCTACCCCGTGCGCTGGTGGAACGGGACCTCCGCCGTGCTCGACCTCAGCAATCCCAAGACGGTAGAGTGGTTCAACGGCGAGCTTCACAGGTTGATGGACGAGTACGGCGTGGACGGCTTCAAGTTCGACGCCGCCGACTTCGAATACTATCCCCAGGATGCCATCGCCGCCGGCGGGACTGTCCCCGGCTGGGAACAGTGCTCGCTCTTTGTACAGCTTGCAGAGAATTATCCCTTCAACGAACTCCGTGCAGGCTGGCGCAATGCCGGCAAGCCGATAGTACAGCGCCTGCACGACAAGGCTCATTCGTGGGAGGACCTCGCCAAGCTCATCCCCGAGATGATGGCCGAGAGCCTGATGGGCTTCAGCTTCTGCTGCCCTGACATGGTAGGCGGCGGCAGTTTCGAGACCTTCCTCAGCGGCAAGACCGACGAGCAGCTCATTGTCCGCTCCGCCCAGGTGCATGCGCTGATGCCGATGATGCAGTTCTCGCTCGCCCCCTGGAGGGTACTCAGCAAGGAGAACTACGCTGCCGTACTTAAGGCAGTTAAGACCAGGGAGCAGTTCATGCCGCTGATCGAAAGCCTCTATGAGCGCGCCGCCAAGACCGGCGAGCCGATTGTCGCTCCGCTGGAGTTCGTGTTCCCCCATCAGGGACTCGCGGGCATTGCAGACGAATTCATGCTTGGAGACAAGCTGCTGGTTGCGCCTATGGTCGTGCCCGGAGAGAAACGCACGGTGGTTCTTCCCGAGGGGCGCTGGCGCGCGGACGACGGCCGGCTCTACGAAGGCGGCACGGTCGGGATCGATGTGCCGGTCGGCAGGTTGCCGTATTTCGTCCGAGGAACCATTTAAAAAAAAGTACTTATATTTGCGGACTCAATGAAAGTACTAAAACCTTAAGATATGAAAAGACAACTCAATGAGATCTGCGCCAAGTACACAGTTCCTCAGGAAGTAAAAGCGAAGGGTATCTACCCTTACTACAAGCCCATCAGTTCGGGCCAGGATCCGGTAGTCACCATGGCCGACGGCCACAAGGTGCTGATGTTCGGATCCAACTCCTACCTCGGTCTTTCGGACGACCCCAGACTCAAGGAAGCCGCCATCGAAGCGGTCAAGAAATACGGCACAAGCTGCTCCGGCAGCCGTTTCCTCAACGGAACGCTCGACATCCACCAGGAACTCGAAGAGAAACTCGCCAAGTTCGTGGGCAAGGAAGAAGCCGTCACCTACAGCACCGGATTCCAGGTCAACCTGGGAGTAGTCAGCTGCCTCGGATTCAAGGGCGGCTACACCCTCCTGGACGACACCGACCACGCCTGCATCATCGACGGCAGCCGCCTCGGATGGAGCACGGTCTATAAGTTCAAGCACAACGACATGGAGTCGCTCGAGAAGAAGCTCAAGGTCTGCGAGCCCGACGCCTACAAGCTCATCGTCATCGACGGAGTCTACTCGATGCTCGGCGACCTCGCCAAGCTCCCCGAGATCTGCGACCTCTGCGACAAATACGGCGCATCCGTGATGATCGACGACGCCCACGGCCTCGGAGTCTTCGGAGAGAACGGCTCGGGTACCGCCAGCCACTTCGGCCTCACCGACAGGTGCGACCTCATCATGGGCACCTTCTCCAAGAGTTTCGGTTCGCTGGGCGGATTCATCGCCGGCGACCACGACGTGCTGAACTTCATCAAGCACAACTCCCGCTCGCTCATCTTCAGCGCCTCGATGACCCCGGCCGCCACCGCAGCCGCATCCAAGGCCCTCGACATCATGATCAGCGAGCCTGAGCGCCGCGAGCACCTCTGGGACACAACCCGCTACGCGTGGAAGTGCTTCCGCGAGAACGGCTTCGACATCAACCTCACCGAATCGCCGATCATCCCGCTGATGGTGCGCGACACCATCAAGGCCCTCTCGCTTGTTGAGGAGGCATACCGCCAGGGCGTGTTCATCACCCCCGTCATCGCACCTGCAGTGCCCGAGAAGGACGTGCTCATCCGCTTCGCGCTGATGGCCACCCACGAGCGCAGCCATGTCGACCAGGCGGTCGAGGTTCTTACCAAGATCTTCAAGCAGTACGGCATAATCGAGTAATGGTAATCCTTATCACAGGCATCACCTCCGGCTTCGGCAAGGCCATGGCGGAGCGTCTTTCCAAAGACGGCCACAAGGTCTACGGCACCCACCGCCACGCTAAGGAGTTCATCCCTGGCGTGACCTACATCCAGGCAGACTCCACCGTCCAGGCCGACGTCGAAGCCGTGGTGAAAAAGGTCGTGGATGAGGAAGGCCGGCTCGATGTGTTCATCAACAACGCCGGAATGGGTATCGGAGGCCCGCTCGAGTTCAACTCCATCGAAGACTGCCAGAGGCAGATGGATGTCAACTTCATGGGTATGGTCCGATATATCCGCGAGGTGGTGCCCGTGATGCGTAAGCAGGGCAGCGGCCACATTATCTGCTTCAGCTCGATCGGCGGACTGGTCGGCCTGCCCTACCAGGGCATGTACAGCGCCTCGAAGTTTGCCATCGAAGGCTACTGCGAAGCGCTCCGCCTCGAGATCCGCGGATTCGGCATCAACGTCACCACCATCGAACCGGGCGATTTCGCCACATCCTTCACGGCCCAGCGCAAGTCGGTCGACAACCCCGAGGTCCACGCCGCCTACCCCGGCTACGCGCGTTCGCTCGCCTCTATCGAGCACGACGAGAACAGCGGCCTCAAGCCCGAGTTCCTTGCCGGGAAAATCAGCAAGATCATACGCAAGAAGCGCCCCGGCTACCACTACATCATCGCCACTTTCCTGCAGAAACTCTCGGTGGTCGCCCGCACGATTCTGCCTCCGCGCTGGTTCGCCTGGGTGATGAGCGTCTACTATAAATTGTAAGGGGACGACGCCCTCCTGCGCAAAAATAGTACAACTTTGCGCTAAATTGCTTATATTTGAAGGCTGTAATTAACACTGACTATGGCCGTCAAAAAGCAATTGTCTTTTGGGGAAATCTTCAACCTGAACTTCGGATTCTTCGGAGTCCAGATAGCTTATGCACTTCAGAGCGCAAACATTTCCCGTATATTCGCTACCCTCGGAGCTGACCCCCATCAGCTCAGTTTTTTCTGGATACTTCCGCCCCTCATGGGCATGATCGTCCAGCCCCTTATCGGCAAATGGTCCGACAGGACCTGGTGCAGGCTCGGAAGGCGCAAGCCCTACCTGCTTGTGGGCGCGATCGTAGCCGTGCTCGTGATGCTGCTCCTGCCCAACGCAGGCAGCCTCAACTTCAAGGCATGGGTATTCCTCGGACTTAACTCCGCGATGTGGTTCGGCCTCTTCAGCCTCATCTTCCTCGACACCTCAATCAACGTGGCCATGCAGCCCTTCAAGATGATGGTCGGCGATATGGTGAGCGAAGAGCAGAAAACCCTCGCCTATAGCACCCAGAGCTTCCTGTGCAACGCCGGGAGCCTTCTGGGCTACCTCTTCCCGATTTTCTTTACATGGATCGGCATCGCCAACACCGCCCCGGAGGGAGTCGTTCCTGACTCCGTCATCTGGAGCTTCTATGTGGGAGCCGCTATCCTGATTCTGTGCGTGCTCTTCACCTTCTTCAAGGTCAAGGAGCTCAACCCGCAGGAATATGCCGAGTTCCACGGCATCAAGGCCGGCACAGAAGAGAAAAAGGAGAATCCCGGCTTCATCAAGCTTCTCGCGAAGGCCCCCAAGACCTTCTGGACCGTAGGCCTGGTGCAGTTCTTCTGCTGGGCGGCGTTCCTCTACATGTGGACCTACACCAACGGAGCCATCGCAGGCAACGTCTGGGGCACTACCGATACCGCATCCGCCGATTATCAGGCCGCAGGCAACTGGGTCGGCGTAATCTTCGCCATTCAGGCCATAGGATCGATGCTATGGGCCCTCGTACTGCCCAAGTTCAAGAGCGTCAAGGCCGCCTATGTGGTCTCGCTCCTTATCGGCGCAGCCGGCTTCGCCTCGGTCTTCTTCGTCACGAACCAATACGTGCTGTTCGGCAGCTTCGTGCTGATCGGTGCCGCTTGGGCCGCAATGCTCGCCCTTCCTTTCACGCTCCTTACCAACGCCCTCGAAGGCAGCCCCTACATGGGCAGCTACCTCGGCCTGTTCAACTGCACCATCTGCCTGCCGCAGATAGTCGCAGCCGCTACCGGAGGGCTCGTCATCAGCCTCGTCGGAGGCAGCCAGGCCGCGATGTTCCTCGTCGCCGCCGGATTCCTCGTGGCGGGAGCGCTATGTGTGAGACTAATCTCAACAACCAAATAAACAACAACCAACCTTTATGAAAAAATTGCTAACACTAGCAGCCTTGCTGCTCGCAGCAGGCTTCGTGGGATTCGCCCAGGGCGGATACACGGTCAAAGGTACTGTGGTTGACGATTTCGGACCGGTGATCGGCGCTGCCGTCATCGAAAAGGGTACCACCACCGGTACCGCCACCGACTTCGACGGCCGCTTCACCCTGACCGTGAGCAGCGCGGATGCAACCGTGGAAATCAGTTGCATCGGCTACGCCACCCAGACATTCAAGGCAAGCGAAGTTCCCGCCACCATCCTCATGAGGGATGACACCGAGTACCTCGATGACGTAGTGGTCATCGGTTACGGTACCGTCAAGAAAACCGACCTCACCGGTAGTGTCGCTACCATCAAGGCAGACGAAATCAACCGCGGAGCCGTCACTTCGCCCGACCAGATGCTTATGGGCAAGGTCGCCGGACTGCTCGTCACTCCGGCTTCCGGCCAGCCTGGCGCTTCGGCCACCATCCGTATCCGCGGAGCCGCTTCGCTCAACGCCTCCAACGACCCTCTGATCGTCATCGACGGTGTTCCGATCACCGGAGACGGCGGTGCCGGCATGGGTAACCCTCTCGCTTCGGT
The DNA here is from genome assembly GCA_946546175.1 of uncultured Bacteroidales bacterium. Classification (GTDB taxonomy): domain Bacteria; phylum Bacteroidota; class Bacteroidia; order Bacteroidales; family UBA932; genus Cryptobacteroides. Next base: position 1,146 of record CAMNNY010000092.1, on the reverse strand, counting down.
CAATCCTGCCGACATCGAGAGTTACTCCGTCCTTAAGGACGCCTCCGCCGCCGCTATCTACGGTTCGCGCGCATCCAACGGCGTCATCATGATCACCACAAAGAAAGGTGCGGCCGGAACCGGCGACAAGAAGGTGAAGGTCAACTACACCGGAAGCGCCTCCGTCAAGCACAACTACCAGTTCTTCGACATGATGAGCGGCAAGGAGTTCGCTGATTTCGTCAGCGCCAACTACCACGAGTCTGCCGGCCTGCTTGGCTACAACGACAAGATCTACGACACCGACTGGCAGAAGGAAATCTACCGTCTGGCCCTCACCACCGACCACAACGTAAGCGCTTACGGCGGCAAGGCCGTTCCGTTCCGCGTGAGCCTCGGTTACAACCTCGACCAGGCCACCGTCAAAGTCGGCGACAACCAGCGCGCCAACCTCGACGTCAGCCTCTCCCCTCAGCTTCTCGACAAGCACCTCAGCATCAACCTCAACGTCAAGGGTATCTACCAGCACACCAACTGGGCAGACGGCGGCTCCGTGGGCAACGCACTCGCGTTCGACCCGACCAAGCCCGTCCGCTTCGAAGAGGATGTGCTCAACACCGACGGCTCCGTAAGGCTTGCCAAGGGCACCCTCTGGAACTGGTACGGCGCTGTGGGCGACCCCAACACCATGGCTTCTTCCAACCCTCTCGGAGGCATCTACGAATACTACAACGCCAACAGCGCGCTCCGTTCGATAGGCAACCTCCAGCTGGACTATAAGATCCACGGTTTCGAAGACCTCCGCATCAACGCCAACCTCGGTTACGACATCGCGAAGCTCTCCGGAGAGAAGTACAACCTCATCGGCAGCCGCAATGCGAAGGCTTCCAGCCCCGACCTTGCCACCCAGTACGGCAACTTCAACCGCAACATGGTGTTCGAGGTCTATGCCGACTATGCCCACGAATTCGACAAGAACAACGTCGATGTGATGGTGGGTCATTCCGTCCAGGACAACTACGTGAGCTACGACAACTGGGACTACTACAACCGCGATCCCAAGTGGGCCAAGGCCGACATCTACAAGGACAATGTGGGAGACAAGAAGAGCTACGCCCTCATGTCGTTCTTCGGCCGCGCCAACTACTCCTATGCGAGCAAGTACCT
>CAMNNY010000091.1 GCA_946546175.1 uncultured Bacteroidales bacterium | reverse complement strand
AGTGCTGGTATTGACGAGGTTGTCGCCAAGGAACTCTCCTGTGAAACGGTTGTAGACGAGCATCTTGCTGAAATCGTATGCGTTGGAGACAATCAGATAGTCTCCGACAACTGCGATCGTGCGGTGAGCGTCGGCAGTCATTCCGTGGGGATTCTCAACTGTGGGCTGGAAGCCGAACAGAGGCTTGACGGTGATAGGAGGAAGGGGCTCGGAGTCCTTGGGCAGAGTGATCTTGGTACCGTCGGCGAATACGAGGGTCACTGTGTCGCCGTTGTCGATAAGGTCAACAAGGTAGGAGTCTCCGTCGGTGCCATCCTGGCCGGGAGCACCGTCCTTTCCATCCTTGCCGTTCTCTCCGTCTTTTCCGTCCTGGCCGTCTTTACCGTCTTTGCCGTAGTAAATCTCGATCGGATCCATGTTGGTAAAGTAGATAGTGTAGCCGATCACATTGCCGTCGTTGTCTTTGATCGGCTTGTAATCAGTTATCGACTCATTGTTGGAAGCCGCTTCCGCAAGCTTCTTCACAGCGTCGATCTGGCCCTGAAGGTCATTGACCTGCTCGTGAAGGGCAGCAACGTCCTCCTTGAGAGCATTCAATTCATCCGTCAGGTCTGGAGCGCAGCCGGCAACCAGCAGGCTGAGCGCTACAAGGGGAAGTAATAACTTTTTCATTGTGGTATGTGGTTGTTGATTAGAGTGCAAGTGAAGTCAGATTCCAGCCGACCAGTCCCTGATCGGTGGAGAGGAAGTAGAGTTGGACTGACATGCCGTCGTTGCCGCGGGCAAATACCACGTCGGTCGTCTGGTCGGTGTTGCCCTTGAGGACGGTCGCGCCTGACTCGTAAGCATGAGGCGAGATCATAGCAGTCGGGATAACTCCGTTGGAGCCTTCGAAATTGCTTGAGTTGCCGTCGATGCCGCCTTCGCGGGTGTCGAAGATGAATCCGCTCACGAACGAGCTTGCAGCAGGGAATGCACCGATGTCCGAAACGAAGCAGCGCCAGTACATCTGGAGGACGTCGTCGACGCTCTTCTGGGCATAGGTGCCGTTCATTACGGCAAGCAGGTGAGCTCCGTTGAACTCGATGTAGTCCATCGAGCCTACGGGATGCTGGTAGTCGTAGCCTCCGGCATACTTCCACCAGTGGCTGTCGGGCAGGTCGAAGCAGACGCCCTGGCTGCTTTCGTTGTTGCCCTTGGCATAGATGAAGGTAGACCTGAAGGTTGCGGAAGTCCAGAAGTACTCGAGCGCGCTAGGATCGCTGGTGATGGGCTTGACCTTCGAGGCGTTCCAGAAAGAAGCCGCGGTGTTGGGAAGTCCCGACGGCCACTGCACGAAGGCGGGCCACTGGGGGCTGCCGTCCTTGAAGCGGACGAATACGGGCCTGACATGGGACTTTGACATCGTTGCGATGATGGCATCGCCGGTGGTGAGATCGCCACAGACCGTCACCGTCCTGAAGAAGTCGAAGTCTTTGGTGCCGCCGAAGCCGTAAGGAGCGTTGATCCAGCCGGAACCTGCGACAGCAGCCTCCATAATGAGGGTAGGCTTGTTCTCAATGCCATCCTTCCACAGATAGCCGTAGACGGTCTGGTTGTCGGTCTTATGGTGCAGCGAAGGCAGTTTGTCGGCAGCATAGGTGCTGACATAGGTCACGGCGAACAGATGTCCGGCATCGTCGGAGGTAATGGCGTGGATCTCGGCATTGGAGACTATTCCTTCGGTATTGACCTTCACCTCGGGCAGATACTCGCCGCTGAAGCGGTCGTATACCGGCATCTTGCTGAAATCGACTGAATTGGAGAGGATCAGGTAATTGCCGATCACTGCCATCGTCCTGTTGCCGCCCTGGGTGAATCCGCGCGGATCGCTCACGGTAGGCTGCCAGCCGAAGAGGGCCTTGACCTGGCCTACGCCATACTCGACAGTCTTGGGCGTCTCGAATGCAATCGCATAGGTATTGCGGACCTTTTCGCTCTGAGAGACGACAGTGATGTCTTTGCCCTGGGTGATATCTATCGTACCGTCGGCGTTTTTGGCCTCACTTTCGAAAGTCGCCCAAGGCGAGATAGAGAGCTGCGCCTTCTGAAGCTCGGCTGTATTGGACGGGGTGATAAGCACGCTGAGTGTACCGTTTGCGCCGTCGGCAGGTTGGCGGACGGCATTGACTATCTGGGCGGAGACAAGGCCGTTCAGAACAGCAGCATCAGACTTGCGATAGTCCGCCGTGATACGCAGTTCAACCTTTTTGCCGTTGGCATAGATGAGAGTGGTCACGAAGCCTTCAGCAAGGTCGTGGATACCCGCGATTGAAGGGTTGAATTTCGCACCCTTGGGCAGCGTAGCGGTGATTTTCATCTTGGTAAGGTCGCCCTGTACGGGTTTTGAATCACTCAGGTAGTAGGGGACCTGGATCACGGCGGTGCCGGCTTCCAGATCTATCACAGACTCATACTCCGTGTTGAGATCCGTAAGGAGCATACCCTTGATCACGAGGCCCTGGATATTCTCGCTCTCCTCGAAACTGAAGTCGGGGTGCTCAGGCTGAACGCAGGCCTGCATGAGCGCAAGCGCTGCGACACTGATATATAACAAATACTTTTTCATCGCTGGAACTGTTATAACCATGCGTCGTTCTGGACGCAGAGCTTGTTGTTCTGGAGTTCAGAATAGGGGATGGGGAAAATGTTGTACTTTGCAGGGAACAGCCGGTCCTGGGTGTCGGCCTCGATCCTCTCGTAGCTGAAGTTGCCGTAGATGTCCGGGGTGATCTTCACGCCGTGGACGCGGGTGCCGTTGAGCACTTCCTGAGCCTTGCCCCAGCGCACGAGGTCGAAGTAGCGGTGGCCTTCGAGACCGAGCTCGCATACTCTCTCCTTCGAGAGGTCTTCGAGGTAGGCGTTCCAGTTGCCGCGGCGCGGAAGCGGATCCATGCCCACTCGAGCCCTGATCTCATTGAGATCATTGTAGGCTGCGGGGAAATCATTGAGGCGTGCGGCAGCTTCGCTGCGGATAAGGTAGATCTCTGCAAGCCTCATCTCTATCCATGTCTGGCCGCTGAGGATGCTGGTGTAGTTCATCCCGGCTGCGTCGCTGAGGTACTTGCGGAAGATATAGCCAGTAGTAGAGCGGTGGTCATTGTCCTGACCGGTGGTCTTGAAAGTCATGAAGCCGTCGGTGCCGCCGTCGTAAAGCTGGAGGGTGCGGCCGCGCCATGTCGCGCCATTGTAGAGGATCGAAGCATAGAAGCGGGGATCGCGGTTGTCGAAAGGCTTGCCTCCATAGGCCGCGAGGTTGTCCCAGTCGAACTTCTGCCATGTGCTTCCGACCTTGATGTCGAAGAATCCGGCATACTCGTCGGTAGGAGTAGCTGCAGCGCCGACAGACACGTTGTACGCAGCACCGTCGCCGGGAGGGCAGAAGTAGCTGTTGAAGTTGTGCTGGCGGGCAGCCGCGCTTCCGCTGCTCTCCTTGAAGTATACGGGAAGGATGATCTCGGTGTTGAACGGATTGGAGAAGATAGTGTTGTAGGCAGAGCCGGCGACGAGCGAATATGTTCCGGAGGTGATAACCGAGTCGGCGGCATCGTAGGCGTCCTGCCAGCGTCCTGCGTAGAGTGCGGCACGGGCTTTCATGCCGAGAGCTGCGCCCTTGGTGGCACGGCCGGCATTAGCCCCGGTCCAGCTTGAAGGAAGAACGGCGGCAGCCTTGTCGTATTCTTTCAGAATGAAATCCCAGCATTCTTCCTCGCTTGAACGGGCTTTCGCCTTCTCATTGGGGCCGTCGACTGCATCTTCGCGGGTGCGAAGGATGACTCCTCCGTGGCGGAGGACAAGTTCCTGGTAGGCGAATGCGCGAAGGAAGCGGGCTTCGGCTATCCTTACGCCGAGATCCTCCTGGCTGAGTTTGTCGGCGTAGCCGAGCTTGATGTCCAGAAACAGTTCGTTGATCTGGCGTATGTAGGTGTACATTGTACTCCAGTTGGAGCGGAAATTGCTCGCAGGAGTCAGGATTTCTGCAGGATTGTAGAAGAATTGGTTGACTGTACCTCCGTTGACTCCCCACCATGAATACTTCACGAGGTCGGTCACTCCGTCGTCAAATATGTAGCCGTTGGCTATGTCGGCGTTGGCGTAAAGCAGGCCGTAGAAACTTTTGACATACAGATCCAGATTCTCATCGGAAGCGTAGACGACAGCTTCGTCGTAGTAACTTACAGGGTTGAGATCAATGTTCTTCTCACCCAGGCAAGAGCCAAGGACGACCGCAGCCGTCATAAATGCGATAGTGTAATTCAGAGCTTTCATCTTGTCTGCGATTAGAAGTTAATGTCAATTCCGAAAGTGGCCGTACGCTGCTGGGGGTAATAACCCGTGACGACGTTGGGGCTTTCAGGGTCGAGATACTTGAACTCCGTGAACGTGAGCAGGTTGGTCCCGCTGACGAACATTCTGACCGAATCAAGTCCGGCATTGCGGGTAATTGCCCGGGGAAGTGTGTAGCCCAGGCTGACGTTTTTCAGACGGAGATACGCACCGTTCCTCTTCCAGAAGTCGGATACGCGGTAGTTGTTGCGGTAAGAACTTGCATTGGCCGAAAGCCTCGGATAGGTGGCGTCGGTGTTGTCCGGCCTCCATGACTGCTCCACGAGATAGAGCGGAGCGTTGTCGTAGTTGCCGTACCAGGGCTTGGTGAGAGGTGTGGCGTCGCTTACTCCGTTGGACCATGCTCCGAGAAGCATCTTGTCGCAGAGAGCGCCTCCCTGGAACTGGACATTGAGATCGAAGCCTTTCCACGAAGCGTCGAACTGGAGCGAAAACATTAGTTCGGGGCGGGGATTGCGGGCAATGATCACATAGTCGTCGCCGTCGATCTTGCCGTCGCCGTTCTGGTCGATGTACTTGATGTCGCCGAGGCGCGGCTCGACTCCTTCGGGAGCATTATCAACTTCTTCCTGGGTCTGGTAAAGGCCATCCGACTTAAGGCCCCAGATTGCGCCCCAAGAGGTACCGATCCTATCCTGCCATGGCAGCACGTTGTCCGCCTGACGTTGTCTGATGATCCTGTTGTGGGCCCAGGAGACGTTGCCGTTTACCCTGTAGACGAAGTCGCCCGCCTTGTTGGAATGGTTGAGCGAGAGTTCGAATCCGCGGTTGTCGAATTCGCCGTAGTTGTCGGCACTCGGGAAGTAACCTCCGAGCGACGGGGGGAACGATGCGTTGACTGAGTCGAGAATGTCGTAAGTATATTTGTAGAACCAGTCGAACTCGAGTCCGAGAAGCCCCTTCCATGCGTTGAACTCAAGACCTATGTCATAGGTTCGGATGTGCTCCCATGTGAGTTCAAAGTTGGGGTATGACGTCAGGTTGTACATTGTCGACTGGGGGATGCGGCCCAAAGCAGTGCCGTTGGAATTCAGCAGGTAGTTCTTGCGGTAGAGAAAAGGGGAGATGACACCGTCGTTTCCGACCTCGCCGGCGGAAGCCCTGAGTTTCATCATGTCTACCCATGGAAGGGCGTCCTTGAAGAAATCTTCCTTTGAAATGACCCATCCGGCGGAAGCGGCAGGGAAGAATCCCCATCTGTAGCCGCGGCCGAACTTGTAAGATCCGTCGACCCTTCCCGACAGTTCGAAAAGATAGCGGTCGTCGTAGGCGTAATTGACCCTGCCCACATAGCTTGAATAGCCGGTGTTCTCGCGGCCCGAACTGTTTTTGGCGGTTGATGCATCGGCAAAAGGCAGTTCATCGATGTCGAGAAGTGCGAATTTCTGGGCAGAGGTGCTGAAGTTCTTGCCGAAGTAGGATGTCTGTTCGTAGAGCGCAAGGGCAGAGACCTCGTGCTTGCCGAACTTGCGATTGAAATACAGCTCCGGGCGGAGAATGCCCCTCATATATTTCTGGTCACCCATGTAGAGATTGCCTTCGGCGAGCGCATGAGAGCACTCCTTGAGCTCGTAGGAGCGGTCTGCGAAGTTCCATGCCATCAGTTCGTAGCCGTAGGCGAAGGTCTTGGAATCGAGGTCGCGCCAGTCATAACTGTACTGGAGGGCGAGCTTCACCCCCTGCAGGAACGGTATGCTGTACTCCAAGCGTGCCGTGGTCTCTATTTTGGTGGTCTGGGATGCACTGTAACCGGAGTGCTCCGCTGCATACTCAGCATTGCCTACCCATGCTCCTGCGGTACGCATGGGCGATGTGGCCATGCCGTAGTAGGGCGAAGTCGGATCGACATCGTAGGTTTTAGGTACGAACGGCAGTGCAAACATAAGGGCCCAGGGGGTCGTTCCGCCGATTGTGGCATTGGCGTAAGTAAGATTGCCGGGCTGATTGTAGTCCTGGTACATGACGCCGAGATTGAGGCTTATCTTGAGGTTTTTGTTGGGCCTGACGTCGATGTTGGAGCGGATGTTGGTGCGCTTGTTGTAGTGACCTTCCATGAAACCTCTCTGGTCCTGGAAACCGCCCGAAACGAAGTAATTCACCTTGCTGTTGCCGCCGCTCACCGACAGGTTGTGCTGGTGAGTGAAAGTGGTGCGGAGCATCGGCTCTATCCAGTTGGTGTTCTCTATGCCATCGGAAGTGTCACCGTTGGTGGTGGCGGCAATCTCCGCGTCGGTAAAGTAAGGGACAGTGTCTTCAAGAGGAATTCCCGTAACCCACTGGTCGAGCTGGTAGCCGAGGTTGTAGTACTTCATATATTGGTCGCCGGTCATCATCTGGGGCAGGGCGGTGGCATGGTTCGCGATAAACCTTCCGGTGTACTGGACATTGGCCGTGCCGTCGTCGCCTCTCTTGGTGGTGACGAGAATAACGCCGTTGGCAGCCCTCATTCCGTATACGGCCGTAGCCGAAGCATCCTTGAGCACGCTTATGGACTCGATGTCGGCAGGGTTGACCATATTCATATCCCTTTCGACTCCGTCGACGAGTACCAGCACGGTACCTGCATCGCGGTAGGACGAGTAGCCTCGCACGAGAATCGAGACCTGGTCGGAGCCGGGCTGACCGAGCGACTGCTGGGTGATCACGCCGGGAAGTTTGCCGACCAGGGTCTGTGAGACATTAGTGGCAGTGGCTTTCTTGAGTTCGGTGCCGGATACCGCTGAGACAGAGCCGGTCACGTGGATTTTTTTCTGGGTTCCGTAGCCTACGACCACTACTTCGTCAAGATAAGTAGTGTCTTCGTGGAGTTCCACGTCAAGCTTGGTGCGGCTGCCTACCCGATACTCCATTGTCTCCAGCCCCATGCTTGAGAACACAAGGGTCTGCGAAGACAGCGCCGAGATCGAGTAACGGCCCGCATCATCCGTAGTCGTGCCGGTGGAGGTGCCCTTGATCATCACTACGACCCCCGGAAGGGGAGCGCCGTCACGATCGGTGACAACACCGGTAACCGTCTGCTGCGCATATGCGGCTGAAGCCCCCGCGAGTATGAGGAAAGCCGCAAACAGCATCTTTAGACTTTTAGGCAGTAGATTGCTCATCGGTTATAGTTATTATTGGTTATGATTCAAAGTTATGGTGATTGTTTTATTCTTTTTGCGTAATTACCGAAAAATTATCCTCAAATAGCGAAGTGTCAGTGTTTGCGGTATTCCTGCGGGGAGATACCGTGGTATTTTCTGAAGGTCCGGGCGATGTTGTCTGTGTCCCTGAAGCCGCATTCGAGGGCTATCTCCTTGAGCGGCAAGTCGGTCGAGACGAGCACACGCGTGAATTTCTCGATGCGGAGATTCTGAAGGTACTGCCAGATGGAGGTGCCCATGGCCCTGCGGAAACGGGTTTCGATGCTGCGGCGCGAGAGCGGATAAGGTTCGAGGATCTCAGCCATAGTGAGATCGCGGGTGAAGTTGTCGTCAAGAAAGTTCACCACTTTTTCGATAATCGGATCGGCGATAAGGTGGCGCTTGGTCGAACTGCGCTCGACGACGCAGATAGGGCGTATAGTGACGGTAAAGGGCTTCCAGTTTCCTTTGGACTGGGTGTCCAGCAGGCGGCATATCATCCTTCCGCCTTTTTCCACATCGAGGGCGATCGATGAAATGGGCGGATCGGAGATCTCGCACAGAAGGTCGTCGTTGTCGACTCCGAGAAGCTGGAGGTCTTCCGGGATGCGTATCCCCTCGACCTTGCAGATTTCGGACACGGCAAGGGCATGGGCATCGTCGCAGGCGAAGAGCGCTACCGGTTTGGGGAGCCCTACCAGCCACGAGGCGATCATGGAGGTATTGTCGAGCGATTCAGTCTCGAGCACGCGGGTGGAATACCCTGCCTGCGAGACCGTCTTCTCGAAGCCCTGCCGGCGCTCTTCCGACCACACGACTCCGCTGAGTCCGAAATAGGCGAAATTCTTGGATCCTCTGCCTATAAAAAAAGATGCGGCCATACTTCCCGTACCGATATAGTCACCGGTTATCACGGAATAGGCCGAGCTTCTGCTGTGGTAGTTCTGAAGCACTACCGGGATGCCGAGCGAGGAAAGCTGCGGCTCTTTTGTGGGGTTCCACAGACCGATGATCGCATCTGCCTTCCAGTTCCGGGCCCGTTCGAGGATTCGTTTCTCGCCATCGGGGTCCCAGATAGTCCACGGCGGCATGCGGTAGAATTGCCATGGGCCGTTGTCATTGGAGTATTCGACTATCCCGCGAAGGAGTTTGCGGTCAAACTCGCTCGCGCTGTCGATCAGCAGTATGACTTTCTTTTTGGCCTGCGACATATTATTTATGGTATAAGGCGAACCATTTGAGGCTCAAAGAGCATAACTGGGCAATATGGTCCCACTCGCCAGCGGCAATGGCTTCCTTCGGGAAAAGTTTGGAACCCATCCCGAGTGCGGCTGCGCCGGCAGCTGCCCAGGCCCGGACGTTCTCCTCGCTCGGCTCGACCGAGCCCGTACACATGAGCTTCACCCCAGGGAGCGGGGCGAGCACGTCGCGAACGAACGCCGGGCCTCCGACGCTGCCGGCGGGGAAGACCTTGACAATCTCGCTTCCGGAGCGGACTGCATTATAAATCTCAGTAACAGTCCCGCAGCCGGGTATATATGGGATAGCATAGGCCTTAGCAACCTCCCGGGCCTCAGAGACCATGCACGGTGAGACGAGAAAATCTGCGCCTGCTGCGGCAAATGCTTCCGCGGCTTCCTCGCTGAGTATGGTGCCCGCGCCAAAGGCCATGCCGGGGCATTCTTCCCTCACGAACGGGATTATCTCGCGGAAAACCTGCAGGGCACTATCTGAGCGGTCAGTGAATTCAAAAGCGCGGACTCCGCCCCGGTAGCAGGCCATGATCGCAAGGCGTGCTGTCTGCGGGTCAGGGTTGAAAAATACCGGCACGACAGGGGCACTGAGTATGAGGTCTACAGTTTCTGTTTTGGTAAATGCTGCCATAGTCTTATCTGCTTACACGCTTATCTGCTTACACGCCCCGAGGCGTTGCCGTTAATGAGATTCTCAACCTCGGAGGTACTTACGCGGTTGTAATCGCCTGGGATAGAGTGCTTGAGGCAGGATGCGGCAGCGGCGAATTCGAGGGCGCGCTGATCGCCCGAGCCTGCGAGCAGGCTGCAGATCAGCCCGCCCATGAACGCATCGCCGCTGCCCACCCGATCGACTATGTCGGTTATGTCGTAGCGGCGGCTTTCGAAAAGAGTTTGCCCGTCGAAGAGTATGCCTCCCCAGGTGTTGTGGTCGGCACTGATCGAGCCACGAAGGGTGAGGGCCACCTTGCGGCAGCGGGGGAAGCGCTGCATCAGCTGGCGGCAAACGCTCCCGAAGCGGGCCGCATCAGGGCTGCCGCCACATTTTTCGGCATCGAAACCGCCTTCAGGCACTATCCCGAAGACCATCTGGGCATCTTCTTCATTGCCCATGATGAGGTCGCAGTACGAAACGAGTTCGGGCATGACTTCCGACGCCGCCTTACCGTATTTCCAGAGTTTTTTCCTGTAATTCAGGTCGCACGAGACGGTAATTCCCATCTCCGAAGCGGTTTTGACGGCTTCCAGACAGGCATCGGCCGCTCCCTGACTCACCGCCGGAGTTATTCCGCTCCAGTGCAGCCACTTCGCGCCCTCAAGCACCTTCCGCCAATCGACCATCCCGGGCCGAATCTCCGAGAAAGCTGAATGGGCCCGGTCATAGACGACCTTGCTCCCGCGGGCTCCGGAGCCGCTTTCGAGGTAATATATGCCCATCCTCTCACCTCCGCGGACTATCGAGTCGGTGTCTACTCCAAGCCCTTTGAGTTCGCAAATGCACCTGTCGGCAATTTCGTTCTCGGGCAGCCTGCTGACAAAAGCGGCCTCCAGGCCGAAACCGGCAAGGCTGACGGCAACATTTGCCTCTCCTCCGCCGAAGCACACATCTAAATGCGGCGCCTGAGCAAAGCGCGTCTTCCCGGGAGTAGAAAGCCGGAGCATTATTTCTCCAAAAGTAACTACTTTATTCATAATCGTTTATCAGGGCGGCCTCGATACCGCGGAGCTCCGCCAGTGAGCGGAGCCTGCCGTAGCACGAATAGCCGGGGTTTGACTTTCTTCCAAGGTCGTCACACATCTGGTGACCGTGATCGGGCCTGAGGAAAATGCGGAATCTGCGTCTGTGCTCCACCTCCAGAAGGGCTTTCATCATCTCCACTACGGGCACATCGCCTTCGAGAAGGTTCGCCTCGTAGAAATCGCCCTCCGGGCTGCGCTTAGTCGAACGCAGGTGGACGAAGTCGATACGTTCGCCGAACTCGCGCATCATGGCGGGAAGGTCGTTGTCAGCCCTGACTCCGAGAGAGCCCGTGCAGAGGTTGAGCCCGTTGGCGGGGCTGGGCACGGCTTTTATCAGTTTTCGGAAATCGTCGGCAGTAGACATTATGCGCGGAAGGCCGAGAATGGGGTAGGGCGGGTCGTCGGGATGGATGACCATGCGGGCCCCCACCTCCTCGCAGACGGGGCAGATTTGCCTTAAGAAAAAGATAAGATTGGAGCGCAAATCTTCTTCTGTTATAGTATCATAGCGTTTAAGTGCTTCGCGGAACTGATCGAGGGTGAAGCTTTCCTCGCTGCCCGGAAGCCCTGCTATCATGTTGCGCGTGAGTTTCTGCTTGTCTTCAGGGCTCATCGCCTCGAATCTCCTGCGCGCTTTTTCGGCCTCTTCCGCAGAATACTGGGCAGCGGCGCCGGGACGCTCGAGGATGAAGAGATCGAAGGCCATGAAGGCATCCCGCTCGAAACGAAGGGCAAGGCTGCCGTCGGGCATTGGATAAGCGAGATCGGTGCGGGTCCAGTCGAGCACGGGCATGAAATTGTAGGTGATGCACCTGATGCCCTCAGCCGCAAGGTTCCGGATGGTCTGCTTGTAGTTCTCGATGTACCGGAGGTAGTCGCCCTCGCGGGTCTTGATGTGCTCATGGACGGGCACGCTCTCGACTACGCTCCACTCCAGGCCTGCTGCCCTGCATTCAGCCTGACGGATGCGTATCTGCTCGCGGGTCCACACCTCGCCGTTCGGTATGTGGTGCAGCGCCGTGACTATGTCGGTGACTCCGGCCTGGCGTATGTACTGGAGCGGTACGGGATCCTGCGGACCGTACCAGCGCCAGCTCTGTCTCATCGGATATCTCATATACTGAATGCGTTGAATCCTCCGTCGACGACACTTATTGTGCCCGTGACGCCCCTGGAGGCATCGGATGCGAGGTAGTGGAGGGTGCCCGTGAGCTCGTCCGGCTGGAGGAAACGGCCAAACGGGGTATGGGCAATTATCTTATGGGACCTGTCGGTAAGCGAGCCGTCAGGATTGGTCAGCAGCGTCCTGTTCTGGTTTGTGAGCAGAAAGCCCGGAGCTATGGCATTGACCCTCAGGCCATCACCGTATTTGGTGGCAAGCTCGCCCGCGAGCCACTCCGTCCAGCTCGCTATCCCGGCTTTGGCTATACCATAGCCGGCGACTCTGGTAAGGGGCCGGAACGAACTCATCGAGCAGAAGTTGATAACAGATCCTTTCCTGGCTTCGATCATCGGCTCCATGAATATCTTGGTGGGAATCACCGTGCCGAAGATATTGAGCTCGCATACTTTCTTCATCGCCTCGATGTCCAGATCTGCTATGCTCTGGTCGGGGCGGACGTTGGCTTTGTCCATATTCCCGCCTGCTGCGTTTAGCAGGATGTCGATTTTGCCGTATTTATTCAGGATGGTCTCAAGATTGGACTTTAGAACGCTCTCGTCGAGCACGTCGGCAGGCAGGAATATCGCTTCGCCGCCCTCCGAGTCTATCTCCTTCACAATCTCCCGGCCTTTCTGCGCCGCGCGCTCCAGATCGAGCAACACGACCTTGCAGCCCTGCGCAGCAAAGTATTTGACTATGGTCTGTCCGAGCACACCGCATGCACCCGTCATCACGGCCACACGGCCGCATAGGTCAAAAAGGTTATCAGTTTTCATTTTCGGGGACGCGCCATTTGGGGCACAATCCTTACAAATGTAATTATTTTCCCCGTTCATTTAGCGACACCAAGCGAAAAATTATCCTCAAATAGCGCACCACTCCCGCAGAATTGGTAAAATCCTAAAAAATGCTTAAATTCGCGGGTACTAATAACCGGACCTATGGATCAAGTCAAGGTAATCGAAATCAAAAAAAGCGTTTTCGACGACAATAACAAAGATGCAGACCGCCTTCGCGCAGAGCTCAAAAGCAGGGGAGTCTACCTCCTCAATCTGATGTCTTCGCCTGGTAGCGGCAAGACAACCACCCTTATCCAGCTGCTAAGCCGTATCAAGGACAAGCTGCGTGTAGCCGTGATGGAAGCCGACATCGATTCCGATGTTGATGCCGTCAAGATCAAGAACGCCACCGGCGTGGAGTCCATCCAGCTCCATACCGGAGGGATGTGCCATCTCGATGCTGAGATGACCCGTCAGGGCCTCGACAACGTCAGCCTCGACTCCCTGGATCTGGTGATTCTCGAGAACGTCGGAAACCTCGTCTGCCCGGCCGAATTCGACACAGGTTCATGCCGCAACGCCATGATCCTTTCTGTACCCGAGGGCCACGACAAACCACTCAAATACCCCCTGATGTTCTCTGTGTGCGACCTCGTCGTAATCAACAAAATCGACGTGATGCCGTATTTCGACTTCGATCTGGACAAGTGCCGCGAGTACGTAAAGATGCGCAATTCCAATGCGACCGTCATTCCGATCTGCGCCAAGACCGGCGAGGGAGTAGACGCGCTTGCCGACTGGATTCTCGAAGAAGTCCGAAACTGGAAAAATTCATAAACAAACAACGACTATATGCCTGAAATGTCTAAAGCTTTTGTCCCCAAGCACTTTGGCGACAAAAACCCCAATCCGAAGCTCATCAAGTTCGTCCGCCACGTCACCGACCGCATCCCCGGCAAGATCAAGATGACGACCGAAGCCCCCGAATACTGGGGTCTTGCCTGCATCTTCGAGGATGAGATGGACGCCGCCACTCGCGAAGCTTCGCTCGACCTGCTTCTTGCAATGCTTCCGGGCAGTACTTTCAAGGTCCGCAAGCATTGGACCTATGCGCAGCTCCATGAACTCAACGCCAAGAAGCACTTCGTGGCCGGCAACCAGGAACTCGACGACCTGCTCGACAAACTCGCATACTTCGGCATGCTCGAGTACGACTACGGCGACAAATACACCAAGGACGGCCCCGTGCCCGGCACTTCGTTCGCCAGAGAAGCGCGCATCTACTGGGTGCCCATGTTCGTGCCCGGCAGCGCAGAGTACACCAACATGAACGTCGCCCTGATGGACAAGCATCCCGAACTCGCCATGTTCTTCGAGCGCATGACCTTCCTCCCGCTCGAGCACATCACTCCTTTCGTGCCTATGGGAGGCTCCGGAATCGGCATGCACGTGATCCCCGTCGAGAAAGCTATTTCGATGGAGAACCAGTCGATAGACATCGAGCATATTTCCTATTGGCTCAAGCGCTACGAAGGCCATCTCGGAGTCGGTATCTGCTCATGCCGCTACGGCCGCAAGAAACTCGACGAAGGCTGCGCCGACGACTACCGTGACTGGTGCATCGGAGTAGGCGACATGGCCGACTACCTGCGTGAGACCGGACGAGGCCACGACATCACCTACGATGAGGCTATGGCCATCCTCAAGAAAGCTGAAGACCACGGATTCGTCCACCAGATCACCAATATCGACGGCGAAGGCAAGATCTTCGCAATCTGCAACTGCAACGTCAAGATCTGCAACGCCCTGCGTACTTCACAGCTCTTCAATACCCCCAACATGAGCCGCAGCGCCTATGTAGCCGAGGTCGATCCGAAGAACTGCGTCGCATGCGGCCGCTGTGTGGAGTATTGCCCCGCCGGCGCCGTCAAGCTCGGCCAGAAACTCTGCACCAAGAGCGGTCCCCAGACCTATCCCAAGCAGGAGCTCCCCGATGCATCCAAGTGGGGCGAGCACAAGTGGAACGAAGACTACCGCGACCGCAACCGCATCAACTGCTATCCGACCGGTACCGCCCCCTGTAAGACGGCCTGCCCGGCTCATATCGCCATCCAGGGCTATCTGAAGAAGGCAGCCGAAGGAAAGTATACCGAAGCGCTCGAGCTCATCAAGCGCGAGAACCCGTTCCCCGCAGTTTGCGGCCGAGTATGCAACCGCCGCTGCGAAGATGCCTGTACCCGCGGCACGATCGACCGTGCAATCGCTATAGACGCTGTCAAGAAATTCATCGCCGAGCAGGATCTCAAGGCCGAGACCCGTTTCATCCCCGAGGTCAACATATGCTCCAACGTGCAGGATCACTGGGAGGAGAAGATCGCCGTCATCGGCGGCGGCCCTGCTGGTCTGAGCTGCGCATACTACCTTGCTACCATGGGCTACAAGCCGACCGTATTCGAGAAGAACGAAGAGCCCGGCGGCATGCTCCGCTACGGCATCCCTTCATACAAACTGGGCAAGGACGTGCTCAAGGCAGAAATCGACGTAATGCGTGAGATCGGCGTCGATATCCGTACCGGCGTCGAAGTGGGCAAGGACGTCACGATCGAGAGCCTGCGTGCAGAAGGCTACAAAGGCTTCTATATCGCAATCGGCTGCCAGGGCGGACGCCTTCCCGGCATCCCCGGCGAGACCCTCAAGGGCACGACCACCGCAATCGACTTCCTCCATGGCGCCAACTGCGGCAAGGTGAAGGTCAAGGGCAAGGTGGTAGTCGTCGGCGGCGGCAATGTCGCTATCGATGCTGCCCGGGTTGCCATGCGCAGTGGCGCTTCCGAAGTGACCATGCTCTCGCTCGAGACCGTGGACATCATGCCCGCATCGCTCGAGGAGCGCGCCGAAGCACGCGAAGACGGAGTGGTTATCAATCCCGGTTGGGGCCCGAAGGAAGTGCTTGGTGACAAGAAAGTTACAGGCATTGTCTTCAAGAAGTGCACGAGCGTCTTCAATGCCGAGCATAAGTTCGCGCCCGAGTACGATGAGAACGAACTCATCACTCTCGATGCCGACATGGTCATCTTTGCCATCGGCCAGACCGTAATCCTCAAGGACCTCCTCAAGGACACAAAGGTAGAGTTCTTCCGCGGCGTCTATCCCGTTGCAGACAAACTCACTTACCAGACTGCAGAGCCCGACATTTTCGTGGGCGGAGACTGCTTCACCGGTCCGAAGTTCGCAATCGACGCGATTGCGGCCGGCAAAGAGGCCGCCGAGAGCCTCCACAGGTTCGTCCAGCACGGCCACATGACCATAGGCCGCAACCGCCGCGATTTCATCGAACTCGACAAGCAGAATATCGTTGTCGAGTCCTACGACAACGGATCGAGGCAGGAGCCGGGCGTGGTCGTGACCAAGAGCAAGTTCGCAGAATACCACGGCACGCTCACAGAGGAGCAGGTGCGCAAAGAAACCGCCCGCTGCCTCTCCTGCGGTGCTTCAGTGGTCGACGAGAACCGATGCATCGGCTGCGGCGTATGTACCACCAAGTGTGCATTCGACGCCATCCACCTCCACAGGGAGCATCCTGAGGCAAGCGTCATGCGTACTTCCGAAGACAAATTCAGCGGCATACTTCCTTACATGATCAAACGCACGGGGAAGATATTGTTCTCAAAGAAGCAGTAATGCACGAATTGGGCATAGTCTTCTACATCATCAGGGATGTGAAAAAGGCGGCGGAGGAAAACTCCGTCGCCCACATCTCTGCTGTGGTGATGAACATAGGCGAAGTCAGTACCGTGATTCCCGAGTACCTTCAGGATGTCTGGCGCTGGGCGGCAGACAAGGAGGAGATACTCATGGGAGCCGAGCTGCGTTGCAATATCATCCCCGCGGTTAACTGGTGCGATGACTGCAAAACCGAATACAGTGCCGTCGAGCATGGCAGGACCTGCCCTTCTTGCGGCAGCGGCAATACCTGGCTGCTGCGTGGCAATGAGGTGGAAATCAAGGAAATAATAGTCGAATGAACAGTTCTTGTGACACAAAGATTCTGGACCGTGCAGATCTGCAGCGGATGTTCGGAATAAAGGGGATTGCCGGCAAACTGGTTGCGGGCCTGGCTTACCGGGTTCTAAGGCTCAAGAGGGCCAACTCGATTCAGGCTAAATACGCCGACCTGAAGGGGGCCGATTTTGCGAAGGCAGTGTTGGAAGAGATAGGAGTGAGGTATGAGATTGAACCTGATGTTCTTTCTTCAATCCCCTCCGAAGGTGGATTTATCACCGTCTCCAATCATCCCTTCGGCGGGGTTGACGGCCTGATTCTGATGGCCGAAATCGATTCGGTCAGACCCGACTTCAAGATCCTTACCACCTATTTCATGTCTCTCATCCCGAGCCTTCGCGACAGTTTCATTCCCGTCGACAATTTCAAGAGCGGTGGGGCGAAGAGCGTCCAGGGGATAAAGATGGCTCTCGGACATCTCTCCGAAGGCCTCCCTCTCGGTCTGTTTCCGGCAGGAGAAGTCTC
>CAMNNY010000090.1 GCA_946546175.1 uncultured Bacteroidales bacterium | reverse complement strand
CCGTTGAGACCGACAGACTTCTTGAAAGCCTTGTCGTCGAACTTGCCGCCCGTGTTGAGCACGCTGACAGCCTTGACTACCGACCCCAGAGGAATGCCTCGGCCGTAGTCGCGCACGGAGACCTTTCCGTCCTCGCTGATATCGATGGTTATCTGCCTGCCGAAGCCCATCGCAAACTCGTCTATCGAGTTGTCGATGATTTCCTTGAGCATCACGTAGATACCGTCGTCCTGGCTGCGGCCGTCTCCGAGCCTTCCTATATACATACCGGGCCTCATCCGGATGTGCATCACACCTTCGAGAGTCCGTATGTTTTCGTCTGTGTAGTTATAGATTTGTTCCTGGGCCATCTGCCGTAAAATTTGCCGCTAAGTTACAAAATAATCGCGTCAATATAAAGATGAATTATGCCGTGGGCAGGATCATTTGTATAAAGAGTGACGATTCCGAGGTACTCACTGTCGGATTTCTTGGAGGAAGTGTCGACCTCGACCTCAATTGTGCCCTTGCCTCCGGTCTTGATGCTGTCGGGGGCTGATTTGACGCTGATGCTGTCATCGCCCGCGTCGACCTTGTAGATCTTGAGAGGAGATTTTCCCTTGTTGGCAATCACGAACTTCGCCGTTATTGGGGTGCCGGCCTTGACCGGGGCGGGCACAACAGAGCCGTCGTACTGGGCGAGGGGGGCGCTACGGAGCTGTTCTCCGCTCCACGAGTCGAAGTTCTCGCGTGTGGTTGCCTTGAATGCCATGCGGTCCTCCTGCTTCTGTCCGTTCACTACCGGAGCGGCGTAGTAGAAATTCTCGCCCCACAGGCTTCGGTCGGCAGTGACGGTGACTCCCAGAGTCGCGGTGGAATTGCCGGCGATTTTGAGCTCCGAAGGGGTGAACGACAGGAAGGGGGAGACATCGGTGAAGCTTACAGTAATGGGCTTTTTGCCCACATTAGCTACACGCACTTCGGCGCTCTTGACTTCGCCTTGGCTGAGGTTGCCCACCTTGATCAGCGAATCCCTGAATCCCAGGGCGCCGAACTGTACGGGATAAGTCTCCTTCAGCGGGAGTTTCTTGGGGTGGACCACTCCGCGGAGATGGAGGATAAGGGGCTTGCGGACTCCTTCGATGGAGACTGTGAGCACCTTGTCGAATGCGTACGGACCCTCGTCGTTGGAGTAGGTCGCCTTGACGGTGCCGGACTGCCCGGGGGCTATGGGCTCACGGGTCCACACGACGCCCGTACATCCACACGAACTGGTGACGCTGCGGATCACGACGGGCTCTTCGCTGATATTGGTCAGTGTGAAGGTGCAGTCGAGCGGACCGTCCTTGACGGTGACATCGCCCCAGTCGTGGACGGTCTTGTCGGCCGAGATTACTCCGGCGAACTTGGTCTGGGCATGGGCTGACAGGCCGAATACTGCGGCCGTCGCGAGTGCTATGATTACTCTGAAGAATGCTCTTGTCATAATTGCAAAGTTAACTACAAATTGTTACATTTGCATCGCGAAATAATTAAACAAACTATCATTATGGCTTACAAAATCTCTGCCGATACCTGCGTAGCTTGCGGAACATGCCAGAGCGAGTGCCCTACCGGTGCAATCAAAGAGGGAGATGTTTACTCCATCGATCCCGATGTCTGCATCGAGTGCGGTACCTGCGCTGAGGCTTGCCCCACCGGCGCAATCACCCCCGGTGAATAAGCTTCCAGTTCGGACCAAGACGAAAATAACCAGCTGTTGCAGCTGGTTATTTTTTTTGTGTCCGGGGGGGGACACGTCCGCCCAAGGTAGCCCTCCCTCACCGGATGACTACCTGAAAAGCTGGTAGAAGAAATTCGGCGCGATCCAGAAGAACAGCACCAGGGCGATGGCTCCCCACCAGGGGAGGAAGATGAAGCCGAGTACCGCATAGATGACGGTAAGCAGGATGGTCCCGATGAGGCGGCAGGCGAACCTTGCCGTGTTCGACCATGCCTTGTCTTTGAGCTTTCTGACAATCGTCTCAGAAGTGATCCAAATAGGGCAGGAGAGTAGTATTGCCGCCAGAATCACCGGCGAAAGCACGATGCTCAGAAGCCAGATGAGGATGGTCAGCGGCATGGAATGGGGATCGCGCTCAGGCTTGATGACGAGGGCCTGGATGGCGTCATGAAGAATCTTGCTTCGCTCCTTTGGCTCGAGGCTGAGCAACTCGTCGGCGTCCAGCGCCTTTCCGAAGCGGATGTTGATGTCCGGCTTGGGACGGTAGAAATCCGAGTAACTCAGCCCTATCGGGACGATGTAGATTTTGCGGTCGGTCATCGCGCGGGCTGCCTCGGCGATGCGGAAGACTCCACTCTTGACCGGCTGGACCTCATATCCTGGAGTATGGACTCCTTCGGGGTAGATGCAGAACGGTACACCGTCTACCGCGCATTCGGCAGCTTCCTTAAAGACCTCGTAATTATGCCGTACTTCTCCCAGTCCGTCGCGCACGCGCGCCATCGGGACGATCCTGAGCCAGCGTAGAATCTTGGCGACCTTGGGGTTGCGGAAGATATCGGCCCTCGCGGCATAGGCGCTCGGGCGGTGGTCTGTCTGAAGCACTACAAGTGCATCGAGCAGTGTGTTGCAGTGGTTGGGCGCAAAAATAAGGACCCCGTCCTTGGGAAGGTCTTTCTTCCCGTAGGTCCTTATCTTGCGGAACATCCTTCGAGTACAAGCATCCACAGGGAAACGCAGGATGCTGTACAGGAGGTTTTTGGACTGGATCTTGGCCATCCTTTAGAGGGCGAGGAATTCAGCGATGCGGGGATCGTCCTCGCGGGCTACGATCACGAAACCGTTGCCATCCTCGACCGGGATGCCGGCAGGGGATACGACAACCTTTTCGGTGAGTTTGCGGCTGTCGACGCCGTTCTCACGGATGAGATGGAGCCTTACCTGCGAAACCCTTCTGACACCAAGGTTGTATGCCTTCACGGCGTCGGGACTGTCGGGTGAGACGGGGGCGATCATTATGTATTTCACATCACTTTCCTTAATCTCCTTTGCGAGTTTGTCGAGCTGCTTGCGGGCTCCGTAGTTGACCCATGCGGCATTTTCGGGGAAGACTACACGGACCATCGATTCGGAATCGATGACGGAGCCTGGAGTCTTGACAAATACAGTATCTGTCTGGGTTTTGGTGACTGTGATGGTGTCGACAAGGGTCTCGGTAAGAGTCACTGTGTCGACGACAGTCTTGGTCAGCGTCACGGTATCGCGGAGGAACTTGGTGAGGGTGACAGTGTCGAACTGAGTGAAGGTGACGGAATCGATCTGGACTATCGCCGGTTTGCGCAGAATGACGGTGTCTCTCTTGACGACTGTCTTGCCGGGCATGTAGACGGTGTCTTTTTGGATCTGGATCTCGGGCTCGGACTTGACGTACACGGTATCAGTCTTGACGACCTCGCGGTTCTTGTAGACCGTACGCACCTGGATTTCGGGCTCGGACTGCACGTAGACCGTGTCCCTGAGGACTATCGGCGCTTTGTCGCGGTAGACGGTCTGGACAAGTACTTCGGGGTCGGAAGCGACAAACACGGTGTCTCTGAGAACAACCGGCTCGCGGTTCACGTAGACGGTGCGTACTTGCACCTCGGGTTCGCTCTGGATATAGACGGTATCTTTCTGGACCTGAAGCTTCACTTCGGGCTTAGCCCTCATCACCACGGTGTCCCGGACGACCTGGATAACGGGTTCGGAAGCAACATAGACGGTGTCAGTCCTTACAACCTCGCGGTTTTTGTAGACCGTACGCACCTGGATCTCGGGCTCGGACTGAAGATAGACGGTGTCTCTGAGCACGACCGGTTCTTTGTCGCGGTAGACGGTGAGGACCTTCACCTCAGGGTCGGAAGCGACGAATACGGTGTCCTTTACCACTACGGGCTCGGTGTTGATATAGACAGTGCGGACCTGCACCTCGGGCTCAGACTCTACGAAAACGGTATCGGTCTGGACCTGAATCTGGATTTCCGGCTCGGATTCGAGATAGACTGTATCTTTAAGTACCTGAATCTCAGGCTCGGAAGCGACGAATACGGTATCTTTGAGGACCTTCACCTCAGGCTCCGATGCGACGAACACGGTGTCGACCAGGAAAGTCTCGATAAAGACGGTGTCGGGAACAAACTGGGCGAGAGCTCCGGTCTGGGCAAGGGCCTTGACGGGGGAGATGCGCTCCCTGGGTGCAGTGGAGTCGGCCTGTGAGAGTTCGACGACGTCATACACAGTAAGGGTATCGTACTGAATCAGGGTGACGGTGTCGCGGACAATCTTCTCGACCTCAACCTCCACCTCGACGGTGTCGGTGCGAACTACGGTCTCAGTCTTGATCTTGACATTGTCGCGGGAGTCTTCGATAGCCTGGCGGATGGCGGCGATATCTTCGTTGTAGGCCTTATTGGCATTTTTCGGGTATTTGCGGCCAGTGCCGATCGCGAATCGGAGACCGGCGTTGAACTCGGGAATAAGGCTTATGCTCGAAAGGGGGTGGTAGACATTGACTCCGGCGCGGGCGAACATCCTCGTCCTGTTGCCCATACGGGCAGAGAGGTCGAGTCCGATCGAAGGCATCCAGTACATGGAGTCGAAGGTGATGGGCGAGAGCATCGGCTTGATGGGCAGCATCTTGCCGAGTCCGGCATAGGCGCCGAGATGGACTGGTGCCCTGGCCCCGGCTTCGCGCCCGAGAACCATATTGGTGAAATCGAGCATGCCCAGAACCCTGGCGTATGCCACGAACTCTTTGTCGGTGAAAACCGGGTCTGCGTCGGCGTTCTCCGGAAGCACGTAGAAGGCTCCGCCGTCAACTGCAATTCCCATGTAGGGGCAGAACCACCAGCCGAGCTCAATCTGCGCTCCGACCTCTGCGGGGCCGAAGTGACGTGAGAACTGGGTCTGGGCCCCAAGCGATATGTAAACCTTCTCTTCGGACACGGTGTCCGAGGAACTTTTGGCTCCGGCTATTCCTGCAGTGAGCAGGCACAGAGCGGCGAGAAGAATAGTCTTTTTCACAACGATGTGATTTTGGTTCAGAATACAAATATAAAAAATGATTTGTATATTTGTACTGTATGCTCGAAGAAGATTTCAGATTGAGGGTGTTTGTAACTGTCGCGCAGTTAGGCAGTTTCTCTGCTGCTGCGCGTGAGTTAGGGGTGAGCCAGTCCGCCGTGAGCCAGAGCGTGGCGGCTTTGGAGCGACAGATAGGGGCTCCTGTTTTTGAGCGTTCACGAAGCAGCCTATCCATTACCCCGAAAGGTGAAATCCTCCTCGATTATGCGAGTGAGATCCTCCACTGGTACGAAGCAGCCCGCGGCGCACTCAATTCCGATCCCGATGCGGCGGCTCCCCTCGAGCTTCCCCTCAAGGGAGACAAGACGGCTCAGATATGGAGCTCCGGCGGAGAAATCCACATAAAACTCAAAGAAGACTGATTTTTTTTAAACAATATGTGCTATGAGAACTTCAAAATCCAATCCGGCGGCCTTCGCGGCTGCCCTGATCCTCCTTGCAGGATCCTGCGCTTCCCAAAGCAAACTCGACTACATCCGTAACAACTCCAAGACCGCATCGCTCTCGCTTCCCGTTCTCTCAGAGGAAAGGGCTGCCGAACTGCGTGAGAGCCGCCCCGAAGACCTGATCGTCCGCGATGATGACGGGACCGACCTCCACATCATGAATGCCATCCGCGACGAGCAGACCGGCGAGATGGTGGCCACCGAGCAGCTCCGTGCCGCAGTGCTGGTTGCCCGCTTCCGCAATGTGGCCGAAAGGCTAGGACAGGTCGACCTCGATTTTATGATAGTTGTAAGCGATACACTCCAGGATCCTGCCTGGCAGCTACGCTTCGACCCGGTGATGACCGTGATGGACGATACCCTCAGACTCGACCCAGTTCTGATCACGGGTGAGGACTTCCGAAGGTCCCAGCTGAGAGGTTACGACAAATACTCCCGCTATCTGAGAGGGCTCTCGCGCGACAGCACCCTCTTCGTTGACCATGACCAGGCGGGCAAGTTCCTTGAAAGAACATCTGAGATCAGCAGGGAAGAGGTCGAGCAGCACTATTCGCGCAGGCTTCTCAAGCGCCTCAATGCCCGGAAGGCAGCCCGAAAAGAAGCGCTCAGGCAGAAATACATAAAAGTTCCCATTGAACCGGAATACGCCCGCCTCGATTCGGTGTGCGGCGGATCCCATCCTTTTATATATATGTATTCCCACAGCATGCGCACACGCCCGGGACTCAGGAAGGTCACCGTCGCGGTAGACGGCGCTATCTACCGGGAAGGGGATCTGCTCTTCAGGCTGCCCCAAAGCGAGCCCGTCACCTTCTACGTCAGTTCGCTCAGCACCCTTGCCGACACATCTAAACGCTTTATAACCAAGCTCGTACCTCGGGTGGTAAGCGACCGTATCTCCTGCAGGCTCGCCTTCGCCGGGGGCAGCAGCGCCGTAGATACCGCCATTGCCGGCAATGCCGAAATGGTTAGAGGCCTGCGTATGCGGCTGGATACCCTTCTTCGCGACCCTGAGCTCGAACTCGACTCGCTCATCGTGGTCTCGTCATGTTCGCCAGACGGCCCGTTCGAGATGAATTCGCAGCTCGCGCGGCGCAGGGCGGAGGCGGTGCGCGAGTACTTCGGCCTCGGAGACGGCGAGGCGCGCGGCATCGCCGAGAACTGGGCGATGCTCGACTCGCTGCTCGCCGCCGATCCCGCCCTCCGCCCGGGCGAGCTGCGCTCTTACCGCCGTATCTGCGCGGAAAAGGACCCCGACCTCAGGGAGCGGACCCTTCGCAGACAGAAGTATTTCCCGTATGTCAGGCAGAAGTATTATCCGCTTCTGCGCCATGTCCGTTTCGACATCCACCTCCACCGTCCCGGAATCGAGCAGGATACGCTCGTCACGACGGTAGTGGACACCCTCTATATGCGGGCCGTACGCCTGCTTCAGGACAGGGACTACGAAAAAGCACTTGCGATCCTAACCCCTTATCGCGACTACAACACGGCTGTCGCCTATCTCGCACTCGAATATAACGCCACGGCTGCGTCCATTCTCGAAGAGTTGCCCAAGGATGCCCGGACCGAATACCTGCTCGCCCTGTCGCTGAGCCGCCGCGGACGTGAAAGAGAAGCCGCCGAGCACCTTGTCCGGGCCGTTGCTCTGGAGCCCTCATACAAATACCGCGGCAACCTCGATCCCGAGATTGCCGCGATAATCAGGCGGTATTCGCTGTTTTCGGAAGAGGATGGCTATTGAGGTAACTGCTTGCTCTTTGAATCAGCTTCGGATAATGGGGGCTATCTCGTACACGAAAGGATAGTTCAAACCGTCGGGAGCAGTGTCGTCTTCTTCTAATATGAAATTGTTGACCTGCCCGTGGCGGATGATAGTTGTCGACTTATATCCAGAATAAGTGCAACATAAAGAACAAAACTCGGCGGATGTGTTCACTGAATAATTTCCATTGAGGTCAGTGAGTGATAAATTGTACGTGCCAACTTGGGTTATTACAGCTCCGACGAGTGGTTGTCCTTCACTGTTTTTGACATTACCTGTCGTTTTGTAAATGTAATTTTGGCCAAAACAGGTGGTTGCTACTGCAAATAGCATTGTGATAAGATTTTCATGACAATATGATTTGATGTTATTGTTTTTTGCGGAATTCGTAGATTATGGATAAAAGAAAGTACCGTCCGAAAGCCGGCGTCCATTCTTGTTTGTAGTATTGTGCTGTGCTTTCCGTCAGATATTTAGTTGATGATCCTAGCAAATCATTTGCGGAAATGCTGACCGTCAGTTTGTTATCGAAAAATCTGCGCCCTACAGTTGCACTGAGAAAGTTTGTCGTGATATCATTGCCGAATCCTGAAATATAATGATTATAGCCAAAGCGGTTTGTGACATTGAGATAGCAGGATTTGAAAAATGTCATTTTAAGTGTCAGTGGTGCGCTTACGCTAACAGATTCTGAAATAGGCGTCCCTGCGTAATTCGAGGATGAACGGTATGAAATCTGAGGGAAACATGATATCTTGAGTTTCTTCGTCGGATTCATTCGGATGGTTGATGAGATACCTGCATTGAGGTCATTGGCCCCGATTATGCGGTCTCCTGCATATTGAGGGATACTATTATATGAACAGAACAGGTTTAGTTGTGTTGTGAGTTTGCGCTTGCAAAATACGCCATAATAGGATGCTGATGCAGTTATGTCCCAAGATGGTGTTGAGGCATTGTCGTATGTGTATAATATTGAACCGGCAGGAGCGATGTACCCATAATAGTCGGACAACGTAGTTGTCTCGGGGAAGTATCTTGAGGAACTGACAATTGGGGATGTTGTAAACCTCCCTTCTGAGGATAACAGCAATCTCCCATTGTTCTTGTCAAGTTGTTTACTCCATCTGAATTTGTAAAGACTGGTATAGGATTTATTCAATCCGGGGTTGCCTGCAGAGAGTATCATAGGATTTGAATCGCTGATGTATGCCCTGATCTGTTCAAGCGCAGGCAGAGCAGCCGTGCTCCCGAAATCGAACATCATATTCTTGTATCTGACGCTGAAATTCGGGAGCAAGTAATTAAAAGCCTTATGGGCGGGGTCAACTGTAGGGAATCGGTTCTCCCCGCTCATGATAGAGCTCATAAATGCAAGACCTCCGCTTAAGGTGAGGTTTCGCGAGGAGTAGGTTCCGTCAAGAGAAAGCATATTGTTCGCATAATTCCATGTATAATCAAATGAGCCTCCTATGCTTGTGATGCTTTCAGCCGGATCAATGTAGTCTACAGTGAACTGCTTTTTGACCTGGTTCCTATAGTTGAATTTATATAGAATATTAGCAAATAATGAGCGCGTTTCATCGTTGATTACGGTAACAGAGAGCGAGCCGGTAGCGGTAATATCTTGACCGCTGCCATTTCCGTCTGTGTGCAAATGGCGACGAGAGTAAGATGATTTCAAGGTATCTGTGACCCATGAAATGAGGTTCTCTTTACTGATTGTGGCATCAAAATTAAGGGCGGGTTTGAAGCGTCTGTGATCATTGTCTGTCCACCCGGCATGAAGTGATACGTCGTAATTGCTTCTGCTACTGCTGCTATTTTCGTCCTTGAGGCGGGTTTGTTCGCTGACTATTTTTTCAATGAATCGGTTGGATTCTTCCTGAGAAGTTATGCTGCCATAAGCTAACAGTGAGATGGATTTCAGGGGAGTGTCGAACAACTCGGCATTTATGCTGAATAAATGGCGTTTCGTTTTTGACGTGTTGGAAGTGGTATCATAATAATCTATGGCTGGATTGATATCTGTCTCATAATATTGAGTCAAGGCCTGAGAGACGGAACGCAAATAGTTTTTGCCATACGTATAAGATCCGGAGACTTTGTTGCCATAGTTGCGGTCTTTCCAATATTTTGACATATTGAGTTTCGCGGCTAAATTTTTTGACTCGTTGTTGAGTGGTGAGGTTCGAGCCTGTGCACTTCTGGCTATTTCCAAGGGTGTCATTTGGAAATCCATAACTATTTCCTGTAAGTCACTTGAAATATTATTTTCCCCTGCCATTGCACTTGCATTGAACATCTCAGACCAGAATGCTGCGGATCCAAGAGCCTGATGCCTTATGTTCTTTATCTCATCCGCACCAACTTCTGTCATAGCGACTGCATCTGTCAGCGATATTATACTCTCTTGTGTTTTGATGTCCAGTACACGCTCCTTCTTCCCATGAGTGATTCCCCTGCGGGTATCAACTCTGTCGTATTCGTCATACACACGGACTGCAGTTAATTCATTGGCTCTAAGGGCATCTATGGCTGTAGTTGGATTGTCTCCGAATACGAGGACTCCATTTACATAGGTGCGCTTAATCTCTTCTCCGTCGACCGTTATCCGTGCCCCCTCAATTTTGAACCCCGGAAGTTGTTCCAGGAGTGCACGGGCATTCTCTCCATCCAGAGCATTGAGCAGCCTCGTATTGAAGACAGTGGTGTCGGCAATTTTTTTCATTAATTCACCTTCAGCACTGACCGTCGATGCAGATAATTCTTCGGAAGAGTCTTCCATCGTAAAGAAGAAAGCATTTCTGCCGGGTTCCAGTTCGAATCTGTTTTCGATAGTCTTTTTGCCCAGAAGCATAAGTTTAAGTTTGATCTCAAACGTTTGTATGCCTTTGAATATGAAGATGCCATGTTGGTTAGTAGTAGTGTATAGAGTGTCCGGTCCGGCCGATAGTACTACTGTTACTCCCGGTAGCGGTAGCAGCTCCTTTTTCAGACCGCCATCCCAGAGGCCTTGGATGTTCCCATAAACATCGGCAACGGCGCCGGATTGGGCGAACGAGCAGAAAATACTCTGGAGCACAAACGCTATGATTATGAGACACTTCCTCTTCATGTCTCAAAATTAATAAAAAAATGTGAAAAAATGCGGCAACCTCGATCCCGAGATTGCCGCGATAATCAGGCGGTATTCGCTGTTTTCGGAAGAGGACTTTTAGTCTTCTTTCTGGGCAGCGAGTTTCTTGTAGCTGTTGTAACGAATCTTCGCAAACTCTTCGGTCTTCTTGAGAAGCTCCTCGGCCCTTTCGGGGAAGAGTTTGGTCAGCGAAGCGAAGCGGACCTCGCCCTTCAGGAAGTCCTGGAACTTGCTCCAGTCGGGCTCCTTGCTGTCAAGCACGAAACCGTTCTGGCCCTGCTCCTCGAGCTCGGGGTTGAAGTGGTAGAGGTGCCAGTAGCCGCATTCGACTGCGAGCTTCTCTTCCTTCTGGCTGAGTCCCATTCCGGCTTTGAGGCCGTGGTTGATACAAGGAGCGTAGGCGATGATCAGCGACGGTCCGTCGTAGGCCTCGGCCTCCTTGATGACCTTCATGTACTGCACGGGGCTTGCTCCCATCGCGACCTGGGCTACGTAGACATAGCCGTAGCTCATGGCCATCATGCCGAGATCCTTCTTGCGGATGCGCTTGCCGCTGGCGGCAAACTTGGCGATGGCTCCGGCCGGGGTAGCCTTCGAAGACTGGCCGCCGGTGTTGGAGTAGACCTCAGTGTCGAGCACGAGGATGTTGACATTCTCGCCGCTTGCAAGGACATGGTCGAGTCCGCCGTAGCCGATATCGTAGGATGCACCGTCGCCGCCGATGATCCACTGGCTGCGGGCGGGGATGAAGTCCTTGAGCTCGACGATCTTCTGAGCGGCTTCGCTCTTGTCTTTCTCGATAATCGGGATAAGCTCGTCGCGGACCGCGCTGGTGATAGCATAGTCCTTGCGGCCGTCGAGCCACTTGCGGGCGAGGGCCTTGACTTCGTCGTTTTCGCTCTGGGCTTCGAGAGCTTCCATCTGAGCGGCGACAGTGTCGCGCAGGCGCTCCGAACCAAGCCTGATACCATAGCCGAACTCGCAGAAGTCTTCGAACAGGGAGTTCTGCCATGCGGGGCCGTGGCCCTTGGCGTCGGTGCAGTAAGGAGAAGCGGGGAAGGAAGCTCCGTAGATCGAGGAGCAGCCGGTAGCGTTGGAGATCATCATGTGGTCTCCGAAGAGCTGGGTGATGTTCTTGATGTAAGGAGTCTCACCGCAGCCTGCGCATGCGCCGCTGAACTCGAACAGAGGCTGTGCGAACTGGGCGGCCTTCATGTTGCTCTTCGGATCGAGCGGGGTCTTGTAGCCGACCTTGGAGTTAAGCCAGTCGTAATTGGCCTGCTCTGCAGTCTGCTCGTCGTAAGGAGCCATCGTGAGGGCTTTGTCCTTGGCGAGGCAGACGTCGACGCAGTTGCCGCAGCCTGTACAGTCGGCCACAGAGGTAGCGAGAGCATATTTGTAACCCTTGAGGTTGGCTTTGCCTTCGGCGAGCTTGAGACCGGCGGGAGCCTTTGCGGCTTCTTCTTCGGTCAGAAGGAACGGGCGGATTGCGGCGTGGGGGCAGACAAATGCACAGGTGTTGCACTGGATACATTTCTCGGCATCCCATACGGGGACGGTGACTGCGACTCCGCGCTTCTCATAAGCGGCGGTGCCGGCAGGCATCGTACCGTCCTGCCAGGGCAGGAATGCGCTGACGGGGAGGGTGTCGCCGGCCTGAGCGTTGACCACGTCGGCAATCTCCTTGACGAACGGAGTAGCGAGACGGGCTGCGTTGTGAGGAGCGAACTTGGCGCTGATCTCTGCCCACTCGGCAGGGATCTCTACCTGCTTGTATTCGCCTCCGCGGTCGATGGCGGCGTAGTTCATGTTGACGACGTTCTCGCCCTTCTTGCCGTAGCTCTTGAGGGCTGCGTCCTTCATATACTTGACTGCATCGGCTTCAGGGATGATGCCGGTGATGCGGAAGAATGCGCTCTGGAGGATAGTGTTGGTGCGTCCGCCAAGACCGATTTCAGCTGCGATCTTGGTTGCGTTGATGATATAGAGCTTGACGTGCTTGCGTCCGATGGTGCCCTTGACGAAGTCGGGGATGCGCTCGAGGGTTTCCTTCTCGTCCCAGAGGGAGTTGAGGAGGAGCGAGCCGCCGTCCTTGATGCCCTTGAGGACATCGTACTTCTCGAGGTAGGAAGGAACGTGGCATGCGACGAAGTCGGGGGTGCCCACGAGATAAGGTGCGTGGATGGGCTGCTCGCCGAAACGGAGGTGGGAGCAGGTGTAGCCGCCGGACTTCTTGGAGTCGTAGTCGAAGTATGCCTGGCTGTAGAGGTTGGTGTGGGTGCCGATGATCTTGATGGTGTTCTTGTTGGCACCTACCGTACCGTCAGAGCCGAGTCCGAAGAACTTGCACTCCTTGGTGCCGGGCTTGACGATACTGATCTCTTCCTTTACGGGAAGGCTCTTGAAGGTGACATCGTCGACGATGCCGATCGTAAAGTCGTTCTTGGGAGCTGCGAGAGCGAGGTTGTCGAATACTGCGACGATCTGGGCGGGAGTGGTGTCCTTGCTGGAAAGACCGTAGCGTCCGCCTACGATAAGGGGAGCGTTCTCAACACCCTGGAAGACGGTCTTGATGTCCAGGTAGAGGGGCTCTCCGAGCGAGCCGGGCTCTTTTGTGCGGTCGAGTACTGCGATCCTCTTGACGGTCTTGGGGAGGGCCTTGAGGAAGTACTTGGCGCTGAACGGACGGTAGAGGTGGACGGAGATGACGCCGAGCTTGCGGCCTTCGGCCTCGAGGTGGTCGATGGTCTCGCGGATGGTCTCGGTGACTGAGCCCATGGCGATGATTACGTACTCTGCATCCTTGGCTCCGTAGTAGTCGAAGGGACGGTACTGGCGGCCGCTGATCTCTCCGATCTCGCCCATGTAGCGGGCTACGATGTCGGGAATGGCGTCATAAGCCTGGTTGCGGGATTCGACTGCCTGGAAGTAGACGTCGCCGTTCTGGGCTGTACCCCT
Source organism: uncultured Bacteroidales bacterium (assembly GCA_946546175.1). Classification (GTDB taxonomy): domain Bacteria; phylum Bacteroidota; class Bacteroidia; order Bacteroidales; family UBA932; genus Cryptobacteroides. The sequence continues at coordinate 1,662 of CAMNNY010000090.1, read as the reverse complement.
TGTGACGGGAGCGCTCGGGTTGAGAGCTCTCTTGCGGAAATTGGCGAGGGCCTTGTCGCTGATGAGCTTCTTGAGCTCTTCCTCATCGAGGGCCTCGATCTTCTGGATTTCGTGGGAAGTACGGAAACCGTCGAAGAAGTGGAGGAACGGGATGCTGCCCTTGATTGCTGAGAGGTGGGCGACAGCTGCCATGTCCTGAGCTTCCTGGACGGAGCCGGAGGCCAGCATGGCGAATCCTGTCTGGCGGCATGCCATCACGTCCTGGTGGTCTCCGAAGATGGAGAGGGCGTGGGATGCGAGTGCGCGGGCCGAAACATGGAAGACTGCGGGAAGCATTTCACCCGCAATCTTGTACATGTTCGGTATCATAAGGAGGAGTCCCTGTGATGCGGTAAAGGTTGTGGTGAGGGCACCGGCCTGGAGAGATCCGTGGACTGCTGCCGCAGCACCGGCTTCGCTCTGCATTTCGGTGACCTTCACGGTCTCGCCCCAGAAGTTTTTCTTTCCGTGGGCTGCCCATTCGTCGACGTTTTCCGCCATCGTTGAGGAGGGCGTGATAGGGTAGATGGCCGCGTGTTCGCTAAAAAGGTACGCGATTCCACTGGCGGCCTGGTTACCGTCACAGGTAATGAATTTCTTTTCTTTGGACATAGTGTTATGTATAGTAGAGTTTTTGATTTACAAAATCGCGCAAATTTACGAAAAATGCTTTAAATTAGCAATTGTTATGGAAGCTATTCTTACTGCTTTATTGATACCATTCCTTGGCACTGCGCTTGGTTCCGCCTTCGTGTTCTTCATGAAAAAGGATATCCCGGACCGGTTGCAGAAGAATCTGCTTGGATTTGCGCTGATGATGGTCCTCGACGTCGTACTGGGATAATACTTTTGACCTATGAAGAAAACTATTGCAGAGAAGCTCGCGATGCGGTGTGAGCACAGACCTAATCCCGTGCTTTACGCCATCCTGTACTTGGTGGTGCTGGTCATGAAGTCGAAACTTCGGGTGAAGTTCATATTCAAAGCGCGCCCTTCGCGTGACAAGGAACCGTTCGTGCTGGTGAGCAACCATGCCTCGCGCAACGATTATGTGTTTACCGTGCCCGCCGTGTGGCCTCGCAGGCTCAATTTCGTAGTCGGCTACAATGAGTTTTTCAGATTCCCGACTGCGCTGCTTCTCCGTGCGGCTCAGGTGATTCCGAAGCGCAATTTCGTGCCTGATGTCCACACCGTCACCTCGGTTATGCGTATAATCCGAAACGGTGGCAATGTGATGTTTATGCCCGAGGGTATGAGCTCTATTACAGGCATGTGTCAGCCGGTGATGCCGGGAACGGGCAAGCTGCTTAAGAAGCTGGGCGTTACTGTCTATTACACAGTTATTTCGGGAGGGTATCTGACCTATACAAAGCACTGTCTCGATGAGCGTGTGGGCCGTACGGAAGTGGTTGTGGACAAGATGTTCAGCAAGGAGGATCTGGAGCGCCTGAGCGATGCCCAGATAGAGGATACCATGAACCGCCTGCTTGCCCATGACGACTACAGGTGGAATGCCGGGGCCCGGGTTGAGTTTGCCGGTAAGGGACAGATGGCAAAGCATCTTGATACCCTGCTGTATATGTGTCCGAAGTGCGGCTCTATGTACAGGATGAGCTGTGAGGG
>CAMNNY010000089.1 GCA_946546175.1 uncultured Bacteroidales bacterium | reverse complement strand
CCCCGCTTCGCCGCCACTTATACTCCTATACTCCCGTCGCCCCGTACCGCCCAGATCATAGTCAATACGAAGTCCAACCAGGCTACCGAGGACATGCTCCGAGAGTATCCGGGACGTTACGAACACATCTTCCCGGATGCGCGGCTGCGCTTCAAACAGATGGACTACCAGGCGGTCGATACGCCGGTAGCGGTCCGTTTCGCTTCGGCCGACCGTGAATTGCTGGTCGAGCCTGTGGCCAAGGTCAGCACATTCCTCAGCTCGCTTTCATCCGAAACCCAATGGGTCCACAGCGACATCGACGGCCGCGCGCCCTCGGTCGAAATCACCCTCGACAGCGATGAAGCCTCTCGCCTGGGAGTCTCGAAAACCCTTCTCTCGCTCTCTCTTGCCGGCACTTTCGGCGGAGAGACGATAGCGACTCTCTGGGAGGGCGACCGTCAGGTGCCGGTCAACATCTACAGCGAAGGTATCTCGCCCGAGATGTCCTATGAGACTGTCGCAGACCAGCAGGTGCCGACTCTACTTCCGGGAGTGAGCGTGCCGCTCAGACAGGTGGCATCGGTCGCCCCGGGATGGCAGTTCGAAAGTCTGGTGCGGCATGGCGGTGAGAGTGTGGTCACTGTGGGCTGCGACCTCAAGTATGGCGTGAGCCAGCCGGCAGTGCAGAAGAAACTCGAGGATTATATGCGCTCAGAGATCGCCCCGAGCCTGCCCGAGGGGGTTACCTACAGCATGCAGGGGCTCTCGTCGCTCAACAATGCTGTGATTCCCCAGATCGGCTGGTCGTTTGCGGCGGCTTGTCTTGTGCTGTTCCTCTTCCTGCTGATTCATTTCCGCAAGGCGTCGGTGGCCGTACTCACCATGGTGCTCTCGTCGCTGTGCCTGTTCGGCGCATCGTTCGGCCTGTGGATATTCGGGCAGGATTTCAGCATCACCGCCGTGCTCGGACTCGTGTCCCTTGTGGGTATCATAGTGCGAAACGGCATCCTGATGTTCGAGTATGCCGAGCAGCTGCGTTCGGAGGGTGTCTCCGTGCGCGAAGCATCGCTCCTTTCCGGTCAGCGGCGCATGAGGCCGATATTCCTGACTTCCTGCACCACCGCCCTCGGCGTGCTGCCCATGATTCTCAGCGGCGACCTCCTTTGGATGCCGATGGGTATAACCATCTGCTTCGGTACCATGATGAGCATCTTCCTTATTACCCTGATCATGCCTGTGTCCTACTGGCAGCTATTTAAGAAAGCCGATAACAAGAAATGAAACGCTGGCCAGTCATACTCTTTCTCATAGCGGTATCGTCCGTTGCATACGCCCAGTCCGCCTCTGTCCTGCCCCTGCAGCAGTGCCTCGATTCGGCCGCGGTAAGCAGCATCGGTGCCCGCAAGGCCTCACTCGATGTGCTCGCCGCTCGCGCGCAGCAGGATGAGGCCCGTTGGGCGTTCGTCCCCTCCGTGTCGCTGACTTCGCTGGCCTACGATGCCCTTAACCCCATGCTTAAGGTGACATTGGGCGACGTGCTCGGCAGTTCGGATGCAGCACGCACGCTCGCGACCGACATCTCGGCCCGGGCCTACGAAAACGGTATCAAACCCTACTACGAAAGCCTTTCCCACGGTTATGGTTTCACTGCTACCCTCATGCAGCCTCTCTATGCCGGCGGGCGCATCATTTCGGGCAACCATCTCGCAGATATCGGCGTCAAGGCTGCTGCTCTGCAGGAAGATCTTGCACTGAAGTCGGTTGCCGATTCCGTGGAGAGCAAGTACTGGCGCATCGTCGCCCTTCAGCGTAAAAGTGAGACCGTGGATGAGGCGGCGGCCCTTCTCGACAGCCTCGAGAAAGATCTTCGCTCAGCCGTATCTGCGGGGCTCGTTTCTGAATCCGACCTTACCGAGTTAAGGCTCAAGCAGGGCGAACTGCGCTCTGCCAAGTATCGTCTGGACGGTTCTCTCGTACTCCTGAAGATGGACCTTCTTGATTTTGTCGGTTGCAGTTACGATGTTTTGTCGCTTCGGGAACTGCGTCTCGAGGATATGCCTGGCGAATTGCCTTCGCCGGAGACCGTTCTGGCCGGAATCAAGCCGGTGGATTCCAGCTACGAAGCCCAACTCCTCGATCTCCAGGTAGAGGCCAAACAGACTGAAAAGAAAATGGCGGTAGGGGAGTACCTCCCGCAGGTCGCGGTTGGCGCTGCTTACGGCTATGGGGCAATGATGCTTCCCCACGATGGCTCTCTCAACGGGATGGTCTTCGCTACAGTCCGTATCCCCATCACGGACCTCGGAAAGGCTTCCGCTCGCGCCCGGCGCTACGACTACGAGCTCGAGAAAGCCCGTATCGACCGCGACTATCTGATGTCGCGTCTGCATCTTCGCGACGACATGCAGCGACTGGAACTCGAAACCCTCTGGCTGGAAATTGGTTCCGCCAAGGAGGGCGAGGCGTTTGCGAAGGACTGCCTCGAGCGTGAGCGCATCCGCCTCTCGGCGGGCCAGTCCACCGCCTCGGCAGTCCTCCGCGCCGGCCTCGCCCTCACCACCGCCCGCGAAACCCTCCTCGAAAAGCAATCCGCCTACCTCTCCCTCGCCCACGCCCTCGGCTACTCCTCCGCACAATAGCCTCTCCGCCATCGCCGGCCCCGCCCGGCGATCTTCTGATAAATAATTATACTACTCTGCCCCCTCCATGCTTCGCCCCTGCGAAGCCTTCGCGTGTGGCAGGTCCTCCGCACCCCACTCACGTTTCCGCGCGAGTGGCGCGCGCGCCTCGTGCGCAAGCCAAAAACCAGGTCGGCGGGAGCGGCGGTTTTCGGCAGTTACCCTAGTAGACCGCTCGCTCCCGCTGGACCGGTCAATCTCGGCGGACCTGTCGCACTCGCCGAACCGCCCCGGTAACTGCCGAAAACCGACGAAACCACCGAGCCCCCTTCGCGGACACTCACCCCCGCGACTTGCTAATCGCGATGGAGTGATGGTAGCACTCTCGAACCCGAAATATGATTGCGCACGAGTCATGGTAGCGCCCCCTAATCAACCGCTTTTGTGCAAGGTGTGCTTTTGTGTTGACCACCTTGCACGGCCAATCTGCCTCTCAATGCCCTCTGGCCCATTCGGGGCGTGCAA
>CAMNNY010000088.1 GCA_946546175.1 uncultured Bacteroidales bacterium | reverse complement strand
GACCGCTATCGCTTCGCGACCCTATTCCGGGAAAATGCGGCTTCGAGGTGCAGTCTGTTCCAAACCGCTATCGCTTGAGCGACCCTACTGCGGGAAAATGCGGTTCATTGGGGTGCAGTCTGTTCTGTTGAGTACTAAATCGAATCGAAGATCAGCGGGAGGACGTCGTCCACGCTGGGGAATTTCCAGATTTTCTCGCCACCGACCATGATTACCGACATTTTCTTTCCGCCTTTGGCCTGATACTGGGCCATGACCTGGCGGCAGGCTCCGCAAGGAGTGGCGGGGCTGGCGCAGATGCGGCCCATGACTCCGCCGGCGATGGCGATAGAGGTGATGGCTTTGTCGGGGTAGGTGGCTCCGGCAGAAAAAAGAGCCGTACGCTCGGCACAGAGGCCCGAAGGGAAAGCGGCATTTTCCTGATTGGCACCGCTTACTATCGTGCCGTTTTCGAGACGTACCGCAGCACCTACATGGAAATGGGAATATGGAGCATAGGCGCCGCGCATTGCGAGGATCGCGGCAGTTGCAAGCTCTTTGTCTTCCTTGGAGAGTTCCTCGATCGATGAGTACTCGGTGAAGGCAATTTTAATCTCTTTTTCTGTCATACCAAGTGATTAGTAGGCGCAAAGATAGAAATTAATCTCAATAAATCATAATTTGGAGTATCTTTGCACCCGTTATGAAGATTTGCGTAGGTCTTTCCGGTGGAGTCGACTCCAGTGTCGCGGCTTTGCTCCTGAAGCAGCAGGGCTACGACGTGTTCGGTATGTTCATGCAGAACTGGCATGATACAGAAGGAACGCTCCACGGCGACTGCGAATGGGAAGAGGACAGGTTCGTCGCAGAGCTCGTCGCACGCAAACTCCGTATACCGTTCTACTTCGTGGATCTTAGCAAACAATACAGGCAGAGGGTCGTGGACTACATGTTCAGCGAGTACGAACACGGCCGCACCCCCAATCCCGACGTGCTTTGCAACCGCGAGATCAAGTTCGACGCCTTTCTGGAGAAGGCCCGTTCGCTCGGCGCCACCCACGTAGCTACAGGCCATTACTGCCGCAAGCGCCGGAACCCCGACGGCTCGTGGAGCCTGCTCGAGGGCGTGGATCCTGGAAAAGATCAGAGCTATTTCCTCTGCCAGCTCAGCCAGGAGCAGCTGGAGGCTGCCATCTTCCCGATAGGCGATCTGTGCAAGGACGAAGTCCGAAGGCTCGCTGCCGAAGCCGATCTCCCGTCGGCCGACCGCAAGGACTCCCAGGGAATCTGTTTCGTGGGCAAGGTCGACCTTCCGGTCTTCCTGCAGCAGAAACTCGCAAGCGTCGAAGGAGATGTGGTCGAAGTATTCGACCAGTACTATCAGGACAGCGCCAAGTATCGCAAAGACGAGGAGATAGTCCGGAAATTCCGCTCCGAAGGCATCGAAGCGCTGAGCACCTGCGAACTCGAGGAACTGTCAACGCCTATCAATTATTCGGATATCAAGTTTGAGACCGAGACCTACCGCAGCGGCAAGAAGCATATCAAGAAAACACGCTACAAGGCAAATCCCTGGGGCGTGATAGCCGGACGGCACGAAGGGGCGCAGTTCTTCACTCTCGGCCAGCGCAAGGGCCTCGCAATCGGGGGTCACAAAGACCCCCTGTTCGTGATAGCTACCGACGTGGCTTCAAACATAGTCTACGTAGGAGAAGGCGAAAGCCATAAGGGGTTGTACCGCAGTTGCATCCGTTTCCCCATGGACGAACTCCACTGGATATGTCCGGGCGCGGGGATGTCCGAAGGTGAGGTGAGGCGTTTCAGGGTGCGCATCCGCTACCGTCAGCCGCTTCAGTACGCTACGGCCATAGTCAGAGGCGATTCGCTCTTCGTCATTTTCGACGAGCCCCAGCGGAGCATCACTCCCGGACAGTTCGCCGCCTTCCACACTCTGCCTGAGGAAGAATCGAATCCCGTCGATGCAGAGGCGCCCGAACTGGTTCTCTCAGCAGTTATCGACAGATAGGAACAGACAGCACTCCACTGACCGCTATCGCTTCGCGACCCTATTCCGGGAAAATGCGGTCAGTGGGGTGCTGTCTGTTCCAAACCGCCATCGCTTGCGCGACCCTACTGCGTGAAAATGCGGTCTTCGAGGTGCTGTCTGTTCTATCAGTGCATCAAAGCGATTTTGCGGCGCTGATGCCGGCGAGATAGCCGGTGCTGAAGGCGGTCTGGAGATTGTAGCCGCCGGTGTCGCTGTCCATATCCAAAACTTCTCCGCAGAAATGCAGCCCCGGCACGAGGCGCGATTCGAGCGTCTTTGCCACCACATCGTCGGCGCTGACTCCGCCGGCAGTCACGACGCAGCGCTCATAGCCCACGTAGCCTGCGATGTCGAATTTCCACTCCTTGAGTGCTTTGGCTATGCTTACGAGGTTCACCCATACCTTGGTCTCGGTGCGGCTGCGTCTTTCGAGCGTCATTATCGACGGGTTGCAGGCGATAAATGCCGGGATAAGGTCCCAGGGCATGAGCTTGCCCAGCAGGATGCGGCATTTCTCCTTTTCGTGGAGGCGCTTGCTGCGCGGATCCTTGTCGACCTCGGCCCAGAGTTCCTTGACGCGGCCGGTGAGTTCGGTGAGTTCCACGCCGTTTTTGAGGTCAAGAATGACGCTCACGCGCGAGCCGTTTACCAGCGATTTGACGGCCTTGCGGCTGAGCTGGAAACCGACCGGCCCTTCGAGGCCGCCGTCGGTGAAATCTATATCACCAAATTCGTCTTGGGCTTCGGAACCTTCGACAATCAGTCGGGCACCGACGTTCTTGAGCTGGATGCCGCAAAGTTTCTTCCCGAGTTCGGAGAGGGGAGTGCTACGGTCGATATGGCCCTTGAGTGAGTCGCCCTGCTTGTAGCCCTTGGGGACAAGGGCGGTAAGAGAAGGGAAAGTCGGGGTAACGGTGTGGCCTGTCTCGCCAGCCCAACGGAGTCCGTCGCCAGTAGAGCCTGTAGTAGGGTAGCTGAGGCCTCCGGTAGCAATGATCAATTTGCTGCAAGTGTAGGTCCTGCCGTCTGTAATAGTGAGTTTGAATCCGTCGGATGATGTCTCGATGCCGCTTACTTCGGTCTCAGTCTCGATTTTGACTCCCTTGGAATTGCAGGCGCGCACGAGCGTGTCGACCACGTCTCCGGCATAGTGCGACTCAGGGAATGCCCTGTCGCCCCTTTCTACGACCGTCTTAAGCCCGTACGACTCCAGAAATGCTATCATCTTCTCCGAGGTCAGGTTGAAGAACGAAGGCTTGACGAAACTCGACTTGCTCCTGATGTGGGTGCTGAAAGAGTTCCAGTCCTTGAGATTGGTGAAATTGCAGCGGCCCTTGCCGGTGATCATGATCTTGCGAGCCGGGCGCGGCATCTTCTCGAGCAGCGTGACGCTCGCAGAGCTGCCCGCAGCTACGAGAGTCTCGGCCGCGCCGTACGCGGCCATAAGGCCGGAAGCGCCGGCGCCGACAACTATGATATCCGATTTCATGAACAAAAAAAAGGGAAAGCTCCGTACATCGCACCGCTACAACCTCATACCCTTGCTGCCTTCCGGCCCTGGGGGAGTTTTGAGGGAGCTGGTCGTGTACGACTTTCCCCGCGGCAAATATACTACTTTTTCTTTATCTTCCCAACGATACTGATGAATATCGTGCCGATAATGGCCGCACACACGGAGCCGAGCAGCACTGCAATCTTGCCTTCGGACCTGAGAGCCTCGGTAACTGCGGGGACCTGATCAGAGAAGGAAAGGGTGTCGACGAAGATGCTCATGGTGAAGCCGATACCACCGAGGCAGGCCACAGCGAGGAACATCAGCCAGCTGGCACCTTCGGGCTTCTCGCCGATGCCGAGCTTGATTGCAATCCAGCTGAATAGGGTAATTCCAAGAGGCTTTCCGATGATAAGGCCGAGCATTATACCCGCTGCGACCGCTCCGAGTCCGGCGCCGCCTCCCAGATACACGCCGGCATTGGCAAGGGCGAACAAAGGCATTATCAGGTAGTTGACCCAGGGATTGAGGGCGCGCTCAAGTATGTAGCTCATGTTCATCGACCCGTTTACGGCCTTGCGCATTGCCCGAAGGTAGTGGCGCTGCGGCCCGCTGGGGAAGCCGATGTCGTCGACCAGACCGTCGTAGTAGTGGAAGCCTTCTTCGGCTTCGTGGAGCCTCCGCATTGTCTCTTCGCGGTCGAAGAGCGGCTTGCTGGGGATCACGAATGCCATTACGACTCCGGACATGGTAGCGTGGATTCCGCCGTAGTAGAAAAGAATCCAGATAATGATTGCGACTACGATGTAGGGGAACATGCTCTTGATGTTGAGCTTACGCATCATCACACCGATGAAGGTCATGACGATGGCTGCTATTACCAGCCAGAGATTGATGGTTCCACCATAGAAAAGCGCTACGACCAGGATGGCAATGAGGTCGTCGACAATCGCAAGGGCTGTAAGGAAGACCTTGAGCGAGGTCGGCACCCTGTCGCCCAGGGCGGTCAGTATGCATATCGCGAAGGCGATATCAGTCGCTGTCGGTATGCCCCAGCCGCTTGCGCCGGGCTGCCCGTGGTTGACGAGCGTGAAGATAAGGGCCGGCATCACGACTCCGCCGAATGCGGCAATCACGGGGAGCATGGCTTTCTTCCTCGATGAAAGCTCACCGTAAGCAATCTCGCGCTTGATTTCGAGGCCGACCGTGAAGAAGAATATCACCATCAGGATGTCGTTGATGAACTTCTCGACAGTCATGTCCCGGGGAAACATCACGTTGACGGTATCTCCGGGGCTCTGGACGTGGATGGTAAGCTGGGTATGCAGCAGATCGTGGTAGAGCTGATGAGTCCATGGAAGGTTGGCGAGGAGCATTGCGATTACGACGCATAAAAGAAGCAGCATACCCTTGAACCATGGATAGTTGCTGATTTTTTTGCTGGAGGCGAAAACACGGTTGCCCTGCCAGTGGTAGATTGGAATCAGTTTCATAGTACTATGTCGTATTCAAGAAGGAAGTTGCCGCAGTAAGTTGCGGAGAGTTTAGTGCGGCTGCCCTGTTCGGAGCAAAGAAGTTTGCGCTCACGCAGTTCGATAGCGAGAAGATCGCCCGTGCGAAGGAAGCAGTGGCTGCTGGCATGGGCAATCGCTTCTTCGATCATTGCGCGGGTGCCCTCGGCCGTTGAGAAAATCTTCCGGCCGTTCTTCTTCAGGACGAAGACGTTGTCGGGTTCGCCCAGCGTGATGGGGTTGTAGAGCGGTTCGTTCAGCAGGGAAGTGTGGTCGAGGCAGATGGCCTGTGCGTAGCCTTCAGGCGAGCCGTCGATCAAGTTCTCGGCATAGAGCAGTACACCGTAGCCGATACCGTCGTAGTAACGCGGGGCAAACTGCGCGGGAACAGCCCTGCCGGCCTTGCTGATTCTGGCGAAAAGGACCGGGGAACAGGTCAGTTTCTTCACGAAGTCAGGAAGAAAAATCTCGTCGTTTGCCTTGTCCCATGTGGTGCTGGGGCGTGCTACGATACTTCCTGCGAGAGTCTTGACTATAATATTCATTGTCAATTTCGATTTTGCGCCGCAAAGATACTCAACTTCCGGCAAAAGTGCTAACTTTGTATAGGTGATAAATTGCGGGAAGGCAGGTGTGCCCCCGGGCTGCATTTGCCCGGAATAGGGTCGCGCAAGCGACTGCAGCTCCGGGGACATACCTGCCATCCCGATTCTATGACAATGAAAGAAGGTAAACATAAAGCAGGTGTCTACGTGCCCCAGATGGGCATAGACTACCCAACAGACGACCCCACGGTGCGTCTTGTCAAGGTGAAGGTCCAGGATTCGTCGAAGGGACGTTTCCAGTTCGACGAGACTTATCCTTATCTGGACGAGAGTTTCGGCTACAAGTTCAACAGGGTACTCAATGCATTCGTGCTGAGTGTGCTCGATGCTGCCTTCCACAGAGTGTGCCTCGGCCTCAAGATCGAAGGCCGTGAGAACCTGCGTAAGTACAAGGAGCAGCTAAAGGGCGGCGCCATCACGGTGGGCAACCACGTCTGGAGGGAGGACGCCGTGATGATTTTCCATGCAGTGCGTAAGTACTACCGGATGCACATGCCGGTGTTCGCCAAACATCTCAATAACCCCGGATTCTATTGGATGCTCCGCTACATGGGCGGCGTTCCCGTGCCTGAAAGCCTTGCCGGCATGAGGGGCTTCAATGCCGCCTTCGACAAGTTCAACGCCGACGGCGACTGGATCCACGTCTTTCCCGAGGCCGTGCGCTGGGACTACTATACCTGGCTGAAACCCTTCCACAAGGGTACGTTCACCATGGCCTACAAGTACAACGTGCCGGTAGTGCCCTGCGTTATCACCTTCCGCGAGCGCAAGGGACTATTCCTCCTGACGGGCAAGAAAAACATGCCGCTTTTTACCGTAAAGGTCCTTGAGCCCGTTTTCATCGACAAGTCGCTTCCGCGTAGGGATGCCGTGAAGGATCTTATTCTCAGGGTACGCGCCGAAATGAAAGAGGCCATGGGAATCATAGAGAATCCATGGCCTGATATCTACGAAGACTGAGTCTCAGAATAATTTGCCGGAATTGAATTTGGCCGCGAGTCGCTCGCGGCTGAATTTTTCTTTGAGCCTGGCGAACTGCTTCTTTGTATCGAGGGTAAACGAGCCGTCCTGGATCCAAGAGAAATATGAAGGATCGGTCTCGTAGACCTGGCGGGCGGTCTTGCCTTTGTGCTTTCCGAAGTTGACGACTTCTTCGCCGGCTTCGTTGTAGATCAGGTGACCTGCGAAGTCGACGTATTTCTTGCCTACAAATGCGGAGAGGCTCTCCACATCGTTCTTGAGGCTGTCGGGATAGCGGTCGAGCTGGCCCTTAAGCACTTCGTAGGTGGCGACGGTGTCGGCCTCGGCTGTGTGGGCGTTCTCGAAGTCTTCCCCTCCGCAGTAGAAGCGGTAGGCGGCACGAAGGTTCCTCGGCTCCATGGCGTGGTAGATGTTCTGGACATCGACCATCTTCGGAGAGTGGAGATCTACGTTGAGGTGCTTGCCGGCAAGTTCGACACGCTCGAACTCTTCGGCGAGCATCGGAAGGTCGAATTTGGCGGAGTTGAACCCGGCGAGGTCGCTGTCTTTGAGCCATTCGGCCACCTCGTCGGCCACTTCGAAGAAGGTGGGGCAGTCCACGAGCATGTCGTCGGTGACGCCGTTGACCTTCGAGGCCTGGGGGTCGATGGGCCTCTGGCACTGCTTCACGTAGTCCCAGGGCTTGATCTTCCAGGTTTTGATGCGCTGCTCTCCGCCGGGGAAGACCTTTACGAAACTGAGCTCGATGATGGAGTCGTTAGGGATATTGAGCCCCGTGCTTTCGATATCGAAAAAGAGCAGGGGCCTTTGGAGGTTGAGTTCCATGTGCGGCGTATTTTAGGAAACCATGATCGGCATGATGATGCCGCAGATCTTCTCGCTTTCGGCTTCTTCCTCGGACGGGACGATAAGGGCGGCCCTGCGCGGATCGGCGAACTTCATCACGATGGTTTCGCAGGTCATGTTGCTGAGGATCTCGATAAGGAAGCTGCTCTTGAATCCGATGCTGAGGTCGGCTCCGCTGTAGTCGCAGGCGATCTTTTCGTAGGCTGCGATGGCGAATCCGAGGTCCTGGGCAGTGATCTCGAGCTGGCCGGGCTTGAGGTCGAACTTGATGTGGTTCGAGGCTTTGTTGGCGCAGACGGCGACGCGGCGTACGGTGTCGAGAAGCTGTGTCCTTTCGATCTTGAGGATATTGGAGTTGTTCTGGGGGATGACGTCGCGGTACTTGGGATACCTGCCGACAATCAGCCTGCAGTACATGGTCGTAGGACCGAAGGTGAATACTGCGCTGGCGGCGTCAAACCGGACCTCGACGGTTTCGATTTCCTTGACGAGGAGCGATTTCAGAATCCCTGCGGGCCTCTTATGGAGGATAAATGATGCTTCCTGAGGAGCCTGGAGGTCGGCGTCGGTATAGCAGATAAGTTTGTGGGAGTCGGAAGCTACGAGCGTTGAACTGGCGGTACCCATGTCGAAGAAGATACCGTTCATTGCGGGGCGCATCTCGTCGTCGGCTGTGGCGTAGATGGTTCCGCCGATACCGTCGGCGAGGGCCTGGGCGGGGAATACCACCTTCAGGGCGCTGTCACTGTCGGCTCCCGTGATCTCGGGATAGTCTTCGGCAGGGAAGTAGGGCAGAGAGGAATTACCGTTGGCCCAAGTGCACTCGAACGAGCTGTCGGAGGTGGTCTTGATGGTGATCGGCTGGTCCGGAAGGGCCTTGATGAGGTCGATCATCTGGCGTGCTGGTACGGCGATACTGCCGCCCTCGCGCAGATCCACGGGGAGGGTGGTACGCAGAGTCAGCTCCTGGTCGGAGGCGGTAATCTCCAGGGCGCCGTTGCCGGCGACAAAGAGGAAGTTTTCAAGAATAGGCAGCACGGACTTGGCGGGAATCGCCTTGGAGACGTCCAATATGCTTTTGAGGAGTTCTGCACTCGAAACGTTGAATTCCATATCTGTTGTTTTAGTTTGTTTATATCCGTACAAATATAGGAAAAAACTCTTAAAACTGGCACACAATTTGACTTTATGAACATCCGGTTTTGAAAACAAGACAATAAACGATATAAATTATGAGCAAACCTATCTTAAGTGTACTTGCGGCGCTTGGCCTGCTTGCTACTGCGCCCGCTTATTCTGCCAATTTGTCACAGGCCCCGGACGGGGATTATCCCGATTTCACCTATGCCGCCGAAAGTGCGGTAGAGGCGGTAGTGTATGTTGAGGTAACTGTCACCCAGACATATCAGGCTCCCCAGATCGACGATCCGTTCTTCCGCTTCTTCTTTGGAGACGACTTCGCCCAGCCTCAGAGCCGTGAGCGCAAGGGCAGCGGATCCGGCGTCATCATCCGTCCTGACGGTTACATCGTCACTAACAACCATGTCGTCGCCGGCGCATCCAAAATCCAGGTGACTCTCAATAACAACAAGACCTACGCGGCGACTCTGGTCGGAACCGATCCGGCTACGGATGTCGCACTCGTCAAGATCGACGCAGACCATCTTCCGGTCCTGAAGATCGCAGATTCCGACAAACTCCGCCTCGGTGAGTGGGTCCTCGCCATCGGTAGCCCGCTTGGACCGCAGCTGCGCTCTACCATTACGGCCGGTATCGTCAGTGCCAAGGGCCGTTCGATGCCCAACTACACCGGAGAATTCAAGATCGAATCTTTCATCCAGACCGATGCTGCAGTCAACCCCGGCAACTCGGGCGGTGCGCTTGTGAACAAGAAAGGAGAACTTGTCGGTATCAACACGGCTATAGTTTCCACTACGGGATCGTACACAGGCTATTCCTTTGCCGTTCCTTCAAATATCGTGAAGAAGACAGTGGCAGACCTTATCGACTTCGGTTCTGTCCGCAGGGCTCTTCTCGGAGTGACAATGCGTGCTCTTGACGAAAAAACAGCGCAGGAAATGAAACTTTCCAGCCTCGACGGCGTATATATTGTTGAGGTCAGCAAAGGCGGCGCTGCGCAGAAGGCCGGAATCAAGGAGGGCGATGTGCTTCTCTCTGTGGATTCGAAAGTTATCACCGGGACTTCTTCGCTGCAGACTATCGTCAACGGTTACCATCCCGGAGACGTTGCCCAGGTCAAATTCGTGCGTGACGGCAAGACCCACGTGGTCAAGGTTACATTCACTGGCGAGTTGGAGCCTACGGGCCAGACTCTCGATGACGGCACTGTCGCCTTCTACGGAGCCAAGCTCAAAGCCGCAGACCAGAAGACTCTCGCAGCCCTGCGTATCAAGTCGGGCGTCGAGGTGGTCTCGGTCGGAAACGGTAAACTTGCCGCTGCCGGTGCTGAAGACGGTCTGATCATCCGCTATGTGAACGACCAGGCGGTTTCGAAGCCTCAGGATGTGGTGGAAGCAGCTGCCAAAGCCAAGAGGGCCGTGGTCATTGAAGGCCTCACCCCTTCTGGCAGGTCAGTCTTCTTCGCACTAGCCAAGGAGCAGTAAGTTATTAGGAATTATAAATGAGACAACTCAAGATTACAAAAAGCATCACCAACCGTGAGAGCGCATCGCTGGACAAGTATCTCCAGGAGATAGGACGCGAAGAGTTGGTGTCACCGGAAGAGGAAGTGGAACTCGCGCAGCGCATCCGTAAGGGTGACCAGGAAGCGCTCGAAAAACTTACCAAGGCCAACCTGAGGTTCGTGGTATCTGTTGCGAAACAGTACCAGAACCAGGGCCTCAGCCTTCCGGACCTTATCAACGAAGGCAACCTCGGACTCATCAAGGCGGCGGAGAAATTCGACGAAACCCGCGGATTCAAGTTCATCTCCTATGCTGTGTGGTGGATTCGCCAGAGCATTCTCCAGGCACTTGCGGAGCAGAGCCGTATCGTACGTCTGCCCCTCAACCAGGTAGGATCGCTCAATAAGATCAACAAGGCGCTCGGCCGCTTCGAGCAGGAGAACGAGCGTCAGCCTTCGACAGATGAGCTTGCTGAGATGATCGATATCCCTAGGGAGAAGATCGCCGATACCTTGAGGGTCTCAGGACGCCATGTCAGCGTCGACGCTCCGTTCGTGGAGGGCGAAGACAACAGTCTTCTCGACGTCCTGCCCAACGACGATTCGCCAATGGCTGACCGCGGACTCACCAACGAGTCGCTCAGCACAGAGATCGAGCGTTCGCTCCAGATTCTCACCCCGCGTGAGAGGGAAATCATCAAGTGCTTCTTCGGCATCGGCTGCCAGGAGATGACTCTTGAGGAGATCGGAGAGAACCTCGACCTCACCCGCGAGCGCGTGCGCCAGATTAAGGAAAAGGCTATCCGCAAGCTCAAGAAGCCCTCTGCAAGCAAACTCCTCAAGACTTATCTGGGATAATGACTGCAGAAGTTTTCCTCGCCTCCAAGGCCTCAGAGGCCGTGAAGGCTCTGTACGGAGCGGATTTCCCGGCTGAATCGCTCCAGGTTGCTCCTACGCGCAAGGACTTCGAAGGGGATTACACCCTGGTGGTGTTCCCCTTGCTTAAGACTTCGCATCAGGCACCCGAAGCAACCGGCATGGCAATCGGAGAGTACCTCAAGGCAAATTGCCCTGAGGTTTCTTCGTACAATGTGGTGAAGGGTTTCCTCAATATCTGCCTTGGCGGAAAGTACTGGCTCGAGACGCTCCAGAGCGTTGCATCGGATTCTGAATTCGGGACGCTGCCTTCGACAGGCAAGACCATCATGGTCGAGTTCTCCTCGCCCAATACCAACAAGCCCCTCCACCTCGGCCATGTGAGGAACAACCTCCTCGGAGCATCGGTTTCCGAGATCCTCAAGGCCGCCGGCAACAAGGTGATAAAGTCAACCCTCGTCAACGACCGCGGAGTACATATCTGCAAGAGCATGTATGCATGGGAGAAGTGCTTCGACGGCGCCACTCCCGAATCGACCGGCAAGAAGGGCGACCATCTTGTAGGCGACTGCTATGTGAAGTACGCCCAGATGGAGAAGGAGAATCCCGCCGTGCTCGACGATGTCCACAAAATGCTGGTGGACTGGGAGAACGGCGACGAGCATGTCCGCGCTCTCTGGAAGATGATGAACGGCTGGGTCTTCGACGGCTTCGCCCAGACCTACAAAGCTCTCGGCATCAGTTTCGACCGCACCTACTATGAGTCCCAGACCTATCTGCTCGGCAAGGAGCTTGTGCAGAAGGGCCTCGATATGGGAGTGTTCCAGCGTGATCCGGACGGTTCGGTGTGGTGTGACCTCACCGCCGACGGACTCGACCGCAAGCTTCTGCTTCGCTCCGACGGCACTTCCGTCTACATGACCCAGGATCTCGGCACGGCCGAGAGGCGTTTCGCCGAATATAATCTCGACTCCCACGTGTATGTGGTGGGCAACGAGCAGGATTACCATTTCCAGGTTCTCAAACTTGTGCTCGCCAAGCTCGGTTTCGAGTGGGCAGAGCGTATCTATCACCTCAGCTACGGCATGGTCGAGCTCCCGGAAGGCAAGATGAAATCGCGCGAGGGTACCGTTGTCGATGCCGACGACCTTATCCAGTCGATGTATGAGGAGGCGAAAGCGGCTTCCGAGGAGTCAGGAAAGCTCGCCGATATGAGCGAAGAAGACAAGAATGCCCTCTACCATATGATAGGGCTCGGTGCTCTCAAGTACTTCATTCTCAAGGTCGACCCCAAGAAGACGATGCTCTTCAACCCCAAGGAGTCGATAGATTTCAACGGCAACACGGGTCCTTTCATCCAGTACACTCATGCCCGTATCCGCAGCATCCTCAGGAAGGCGGCGGAGCAGGGGCTTAAGGCTGAGGCCTCTGACAGTGCCGTACTGAGTCCGAAGGAAGTCCGTCTTGTCAAGATAGTCTCCGCATATCCCGAGAAGGTGCGCGAAGCGGCCGATTCGTTCTCACCTGCAGTGCTCGCCAACTATTCCTACGAGCTCGCGAAGGAGTTCAATCAATACTATCACGATACGCAGATTCTGCGCGAGCCCGATCAGGTGCTTCTCTCTATGAGGCTCCTTCTCATCGAGGTTGTAGCTGATGTTCTTCGCGCGGCGATGTCTCTTCTGGGTATCCAATTGCCGGATAGAATGTAGTTTTTTACATTTTTATTTTTTTATTCGGTTTAATTACCCTATACTTGCACCACAATTCAATTCAGATATGGTACAGGACGGAAAGAAAAGACACGTGGTGAGCTACGAGAATATGTCTGCGGAGCTTGCCGCCGCGTTCGCGGAGAAGTATCCAAAAGGTTTCAATGACTACCTCAACGACCTGGTCAAGTATCCCAAGCCGGACGGTACTTCTTTCTATGCCGTTACCGTCGAAATCCCGGATGCCATTTATCTCGTGAAGATAAAGGTCGACGTGGACGATGTCGAGGACCTCGAGCGCTGGCTCGAAGGCGAGGAAGAGGCTGAGGCCGAGCAGCTCACTGCTGCCACTCCTTCGACTGGAGAAGGGGATACTCTCCCTGACGACAATATCGCCCAGTACGGATCGGACGACGATCCGGCGGACGGCGGCGATGCTTAAGCATTCAGAACAACAAAGACTCCTGGTGCTGAGCCTCCTTGTGGGGCTTTGCACCGGTCTTGCCGCAGTCCTGCTTCAGGGGCTTATTTCCCTTATCAGTTCGCTTGTCGGTCCTCTTGTGGAGTCCAACTCTCTCTGGCGTCTTGTTCTGCCTGGAGTCGGTATGCTCCTGTCCGGACTTTTGGTCAAATTCGTCATTAAAGACAACATTGGACACGGTGTAACAAAAGTGTTACTTGCCGTGTCTACCAACGACTCACGTATAAAACCGCATAATATGTGGTCGTCGGTACTGACTTCCGCCCTAACTATCGGCTTCGGTGGTTCGGTGGGTGCAGAAGCGCCGATTGTCTATACCGGAGCGGCCATCGGATCCAATATTGGCAGGATCGGCCGACTGTCGTATCGCAGCATGACCATCCTTCTGGGATGCGGCGCTGCCGGGGCAATCGCAGGTGTATTCAAAGCTCCTCTTGCGGGTGTCCTTTTCACGATAGAGATTCTTCTCTTCAATGTGTCGCTTGCCAGTATGATGCCCCTTCTGCTTTCGACCGTGTCGGCGACAGTGGTGGCATATTTGTTCCAGGGGGTCGGGCCCTCTTTCGAGTGTACGCTGGCGCCATTTGCTCTCAAGAACATTCCCTTTTATATAGTTCTCGGAGTTCTGTGCGGACTGATGTCGCTGTACTTTACCAGGACTACGCTGAAACTTGAAGATAAACTCGCCAGAATCCGCAGCCCATGGCTCCGCTGGGGAGTTTCGGCTCTCGGCGTCGGACTTCTTGTCTACCTGTTCCCTCCGCTATATGGCGAAGGTTACGGCGATGTCTCCCAGCTGCTGAGCGGCGCTCTTGGCGAGATGGGCAATTCGCCTCTGGCCTTTATTACCTCTTCGCCCTGGGGGCTGCTTGCCGCTTTCGTCGTGATCATGTTCGTTAAGGTGGTATCGATGACCCTAACGAACGCCGGCGGGGGAGTCGGAGGTACCTTTGGCCCGACACTTTTCGTGGGAGCGATAGTCGGATTCGTCGTGTCGAGGCTTCTCAATGTCGCCGGCGGGTCTGTACTCGGTGGGATCCCCGAGGCCAATTTCGTGCTGGTGGGGATGGCCGCGATGATGGCCGGTGTGATGCAGGCGCCTATGACTTCCATCTTCCTTATCGCGGAGATTACCGGAGGGTACGACCTTCTTTTGCCTTTGATTACAGCTTCGGCCGTCTCGTTCGGAGTTACTCGCATCTGGGAAAGGTATTCTATCTACACGAAACGCATCGCCCAGAGCGGAGAACTCCTGACTCACGACTCCGATCAAGCAGTACTGACTCTTCTGAAGACGGCAGACCTGGTGCGCGACAAATACCCCCGGCTCAGGCTCGACGATACTCTCGGCGAAATCATGGATACGGTTTCCAACAGCACCGCCGCCGTGTTCCCGGTCGTGGGCGCTGACGGGTCTTTCCAGGGGCTGGTGGAGATGGACGATATCCGCAAGCACATGTTCGATTCGGCAAAGTACGGAAGCATCAGGGTCTACAATCTTATGAAACAGCCGTCTGCGTTCGTGGCGCCCGACGAGAAACTGGGGTCGGTGCTCGATAAATTCGAGAAGACCGGAGCGTGGAGGCTTCCCGTTGTGGATGCGGACCACCGTTACCTCGGCTTTATCTCCAAGTCGAGAATCCTGATGGCTTATCGCGAAGAGCTGAAATCCATTTCGGCGGAAGATTAAAATTTGGACTACTTCCCCCGCGCGGGTGGAAGTAGTCCAAAAAATCAAAGGCGGGAAAGTAAGCCGGTTTCTGTTCTAATCCGTCATTTATCTTCGCAACCTACCCCCTGACATCGGGCGGGCAGCCCTCATCTGTCAGTATATTTGGTCTTGCAAGCCGCAGTGGCGTACCCGTCATGCATCGCTGCCTGGCGTCGTGAGCTCTTACCTCACGTTTTCACCCTTGCCTTTCGGCGGTTATTCTCTGTTACACCCTCCGCAAGGTTACCCCTGCCTGCGCTTTCCGCAGTGCGGTGCCCTGTCTTGTCCGGACTTTCCTCAGCATTGCTGCCGCGACGGAAAATCCCGCCTTATTTCAATTGTATCTGTATGATAGCTAAGTACAATCCCATTCGGGACCGCAAATATAGACATTTTTTTAATCTGCTCATCACATCCGCCCCATTCTCTCTCCTCCGGCC